>NZ_JALPKQ010000046.1:0-39916 GCF_051383655.1 Geodermatophilus sp. CPCC 205761 | reverse complement strand
GCCGGCCCGGGTCACGCCCACCGACGGGATCAGCAGCACGGCCAGGGACACGATCGCGCCCGCGACCCTGCCGCCACCGGCCCCCCGCGGCCCGTCACCGGCGGCGCGGGTCCGCCCGCTGCCCCCGGTGCCGCCGCCGCGCCCTCGGGCGGGGCGGTGGGTGCCCGGCCCCGACGACACCCAGCTCATCCCGGTGCTGCCGGCGGTGCCGCGTCCGGTCGACGAGACCGACGAGGAGGTCGAGGCCCGCGAGGGCGCCCCCGGCGCCAGCCGCGGCATCCTGCGCGCCGCCGGGACGATGGCCGTGGCCACCCTGGTGTCCCGGCTGACCGGCTTCCTGCGGACGGCGGTGCTCACCGCGGTCCTCGGCGTGGCCGCCGTCGGCAACGCCTACACGGTCGCGAACCTGCTCCCCAACATCGTCTACGAGCTGCTGCTGGGCGGGGTGCTCACCTCGGTCGTCGTCCCACTGCTGGTCAGCGCGCAGGAGAAGCACGAGGACGGCGGCGTCCGGTACACCCAGCGGCTGATGACGCTCACCGTCGTCGTGCTGACCGCGCTGACCGCGCTCGCCGTCCTCGCGGCGCCGGCGCTGACCTGGCTCATGGGCATCCGCGGGGACCCCGCCCAGGTCGCGCTCGCCAACTGGCTGGCCCGGATCCTGCTGGTCGAGATCGTCTTCTACGGCATCGGCGCCCTGGCCACCGCGATCCTCAACTCCCGCGCGGTGTTCGGCCCGCCGGCGTGGGCGCCGGTGCTCAACAACATCGTGGTGATCCTCACCGGCGCGCTGTTCGTGTTCGCCGGCGGGGCCGGTCCACTGACGCCGGTCACCATCACCGACACCCAGGTGTGGCTGCTCGGGATCGGGACGACGCTGGGGATCGCCGTCCAGGCGCTCGTGCTGCTGCCGCTGCTCGGCCGGCACGGGGTGCCGCTGCGCCCGCAGTGGGGGCTGCGCGGCACCGGGCTGGCCGAGGCCGGTTCGCTGGGCCTGTGGATGGTGGTCTACGTGCTGGTCAGCCAGGTCGGCGTCGTCGTGGCCAACCGGGTCGCCGCCGGGGCGGCGGACGCCGGCGGGCTGGGCAACCTGGCCTTCGCAAACGCCAGCCTGCTGTTCCAGATGCCCTACGGGATCATCGGCGTCGCCCTGCTCACCGCGCTGCTGCCGAGGATGAGCCGGGCCGCGGCGCGCTCCGACATCCCGGGGGTCGTGCAGGACCTCGCCCTCGGCACCCGGCTGTCGGCCCTGGGCCTGCTGCCGGTCACGGCCGCACTGGCGGTGCTGGGTCCCGCCGTGGCCACCGTCGCCTTCGCCCACGGCAACACCAGCGCCGCGGAGGCCCGGGGCATCGGCGTCGCGCTCGCTGTCGGGGCGTTCGGCCTGCTGCCGATGGCGGTCACGCTGCTCCAGCTGCGGGTCTTCTACGCGATGAAGGACGCCCGCACCCCGACGCTCATCCAGCTCGGGATGGTCGCCGTCCGGGTGCCGCTGCTGCTGCTCGTCCCCGTCGTCGTCGACCCCGACGAGGTGGTCGCGGGCCTGATGCTGGCCACGAGCACCACCTACCTCGTCGGCTGGGCCCTCGGGCACCTCGCGCTCCGCCGGCGGCTGGGCGTGCTCGGCACCCGGTCGAGCCTGGGTCCGGTGCTGCCGATCGCCGCCGCCTCGCTCGTCGCGGGCCTGCTGGGCTGGGGGACGGTCACAGTGACCAACAGCGCGCTGGGCACCTCGGTGGCGGGCTCGCTCGGCACCCTGCTGATCGGTACCGTGGTGGTCGGCGTCGCGGCTCTGGCAGGGCTCGTGCTCGCCCGGGTCTCCGAGGTCCGGGAGCCCCTGGCCGCCGTCAGGGCCCGGCTGGGGCGCGGATGAGCACCGCGGCGACGCCACCGCCGGGGCACCCCCGCCACCGGCCTGGAGCGAACAGGGAGTCGGCCGCGTCGATGACGTCCACGACCACCGGCCTCCCCGACCGCTACCGGCCCCTCGCCGAGGTCGGCCCGGCCGAGGCCACGTCGACCGGCGTCATCCGCTGCTGGCGCGCCAAGGACCGCATCCTCAACCGGGACGTCGCCATCCGGGTGCACACCCCCGGCGGCGCCGCGGCCCGCGAGTGGATCACCCGCGCGCTCACCGCCGGCGGCCTGGCCACGCCCGCCCTGGCCATGGTCTACGACGCCGCCGAGGGGTCGGGCGGCGCGGCCCCGGGCGGGGCGGCATACGTGGTCAACGAGTGGATCGAGGGGCAGACCCTCGCGGAGCGGCTGGCCGACGGGCCGATGCCGGAGCGCGAGGTCCGCGCCGTCCTGCGCCGCCTGGCCGAGGGGGTCGCCGAGGCGCACCGGGTCGGGCTCGCCGTCGGCGGGCTGACGCCCGAGACGGTCGTCCTGCGGCCCAACGGCCTGGTCGGCCTGCGCGCGGTCCCGGCCGCCAGCGGAACGGTGCAGGGCGACATCGCCGCGCTCGCCGAGCTGCTCGAGTACTGCCTCACCGACCGCCGCGCCGGCGAGGCCCCGGGGCGGTCGCCGGCCCTGTCCCCCGACCTCGCCGCCCTGGTCCGCCGCGCGCGGTCCCGGGAGCCCGGCGCCGGCCTCTCCAGCGTCGCCGCGATGGCCGCCCTGCTCGCCGAGCGCCCGCGCGGGCACGTCTCGGAGCCGGTCCGCGGCGTCGACGAGTCCGACAGCGGGTGGTTGCGCCGGCTGCGCGAGCGCCGCGAGGACGACGTCGCCGAGGACCCCTCGCCCACGATGGACGCCGGACCCGACGGCCCCCGGCGGCTGGACCGGCGCGGTCGGCCGCCGGTGCCCGCGCCGCGCGGCGAGGAGGACGACGACCTGCTGCCGCTGGCGGGCGGCTTCGGCGTCGAGGACGACGTCGTCACCGACGAGCCGGACCGCGACGGGTATGCCGAGCCGGCCCCCGCGGGCCGCCGCAAGCTCCTCGTCGTCGGCCTGCCGCTGCTCGCGCTGGCCGTGGTCATCGGGCTGGCCTGGTGGCTGGGGTCGAACGTGCTGTCCGTGGCGGGCTCGGTCGGCGAGGGCGGCACGGCGCCGAGCGCGCCGTCCAGCAGCGCGCCGGCCGACGAGGAGAGCCCGGCTCCCGGCGACGCCCCGGCCGCCACGATCGTCGGGGCCGCCGTGCTCGACCCCGGCGGCGACGGCGAGCCGGAGAACGTCGACGACATCTCGCTGTCCTTCGACGGCGACCCCGCGACCGCCTGGTCGACGCTCACCTACCGGGGCTCGCCCGCGTTCGGCAACCTCAAGGACGGCGTCGGCGTCGTCTACGACCTGGGCTCGGCGCAGGCCCTGGCCGGGGTGTCCGTGACGACGACCACACCCGGTGCCACTGTCGAGATCCGCGTGGCCGACGCGCCCGACGCCGGCATCGACGAGTTCGACGTCGTCGCCACCGGCGAGCTGGAGGCGACCACCGACCTCCCCTTCGAGGAGACCGTGACCAGCCAGTACGTGCTGGTGTGGGTGACCGGGCTGGTGGAGTCCGGCGACGGCTTCGCCGCCGGCATCGCCGAGGTGGCGCTGCAGCCGGCCGGCTGACGGCCGTCCCGAACCGCCCGGCCGGGACTTCCGTGGGCTGGAATGAGGCCCTGCTGACGGGGGAATGCGGCTCTTACGATCCTCGTTGTGCCGCCCGTGACCTCAGACCACCCGACCCCCGGACCCGCCGTGACCACTGACGGGAACCCCGCGATCCCGCCGGCGGAGCATGACGGCATCCGCGACCTGATCATCATCGGGTCGGGGCCGGCGGGTTACACCGCCGCCGTCTACGCCGCCCGCGCCAACCTGCACCCGCTGGTGTTCGAGGGTTCGCAGTTCGGTGGCGCGCTCATGACCACCACCGAGGTCGAGAACTTCCCCGGCTTCGCCGAGGGCATCCAGGGCCCGCAGCTGATGATGGACATGCGCCAGCAGGCCGAGCGCTTCGGCGCCGAGCTGGTCGCCCGCGACGTCAGCGAGGTCGACCTGACCGCCGAGCCCAAGATCGTGAAGGTCGGCGACGAGGTGCACCGCGCCCACGCGGTCATCGTCGCGACCGGCTCGAAGTACCGGTACCTGGGCCTGGACAACGAGGCCCGGCTGCTGGGCCGCGGCGTCTCGGCCTGTGCCACGTGCGACGGCTTCTTCTTCCGCGACCAGGACATCGTCGTGGTCGGCGGCGGTGACAGCGCCATGGAGGAGGCCACCTTCCTCACCCGCTTCGCCAAGTCGGTCACCGTCGTCCACCGGCGCCAGGAGCTGCGCGCGTCCAAGATCATGGTCCAGCGCGCCCAGGACAACGAGAAGATCCGCTGGCAGCTGGGCAAGCAGGTGACCGACGTGCTCGGCGACGAGACCGTCTCCGGCGTCCAGCTCACCGACACCGACAGCGGCGCGACCGAGACCATGCCGGTCACCGGCGTCTTCGTCGCCATCGGCCACGACCCCCGCAGCGAGATCTTCGCCGGCCAGCTCAAGCTGGACGACGAGGGCTACATCCAGGTGGAGCACCCGACCACCCGCACCAACATCGACGGCGTGTTCGCCTGCGGTGACGTCGTCGACCACATCTACCGGCAGGCCATCACCTCGGCCGGCACCGGCGCGGCAGCGGCGATCGACGCCGAGCGGTACCTCGCCGAGGCGTTCGGCGAGCGCTGAGCGGCGTTCGCCGGCGGTCTGCGGCGGGCATCACCAGCTCAGGCGGGGCATAGACCGCCCCTCTGGCCGGTTGTCCCAGCCGGGCCCCACTGCAGTGACACCCGAGGCCACTTCCGAACCACGAGGAGAACGACCATGGCAGGCAACACCGTGACCGTCACCGACGCCAGCTTCGCCGACGACGTGCTGGGCAGCGACAAGCCCGTGCTCGTCGACTTCTGGGCCGAGTGGTGTGGTCCGTGCAAGATGGTCGCCCCGGTCCTCGAGGAGATCGCCGCCGAGCACGGCGACAAGCTCACGATCGCGAAGCTGAACATCGACGAGAACCCGCAGATCGCGCGTGACTACCAGGTCATGTCGATCCCGACGATGACGGTGTTCCAGGACGGCAAGCCGGTGAAGAGCATCATCGGCGCCAAGCCCAAGGGTGCCATCCTCTCGGACCTCGCCGACTACATCTGAGCAAGCGCCCCCCTGCGGGGCCTCGTCTCACAGGGCCTCCTCGGCATCGCGCCGGGGAGGCCCTGCCGCGTCCGGGGCCCCCCGACGGGCCGGGAGGACGGCCGGGGACCACAATCGACCCACGATGGGAACCGACAGCCGCATGCACCCCCTCGGGGCCGGGGACCGCGGTCCCGCCGTTGCCGACGTCCACGCCGCCCTGCGCAGCATCGGGCTGCTCCCCGCCGCGGTCGGGGACGAGGAGGGCGACGCCGTCTACGACCAGTCCACGGAACTCGCCGTCCGGCACTTCCAGCAGGTCCGGGGGCTCTCCGTCGACGGCCGGGTGGGCGAGGAGACCTACCGCGCGCTGTCCGAGGCCCGCTGGTCCCTCGGTGACCGGCTGCTGCACCACGACCCGGTGCGCCCGATCCGTGGGGACGACGTCACGAACCTGCAGGACCGGCTGCACGAGCTCGGCTACGACGCCGGCCCGGTGGACGGCGTCTTCGGTGCGGAGACCGAGACCGGGCTGCGGGCCTTCCAGCGCGACTACGGGCTGACCTCCGACGGCACGTGCGGCCCGGCCACGCTGCGCGCCCTGCGGCAGCTCGGGCGCAAGGTGACCGGTGGCCGTCCGCAGCTGCTGCGGCAGAGCGCCAGCTTCGTGGAGAGCGGCCCGCACCTGATCGGCCGGCGCATCGTCGTGGACCCCGGGCACGGCGGTCCCGACACCGGGTTCACCGCGGGGGAGACCACCGAGGCCGACCTGGTCCTCGACCTCGCCTCGCGGATCGAGGGCCGGCTCGCCGCGGCCGGCGCCACGGTGTACCTGACCCGCGGGCGGAACCAGAACCCGTCCCCCGCGGAACGGACGGCGTTCGCCAACGACGCCCGCGCCGACCTGTTCCTCTCGCTGCACCTCGACGCGCACGCCTCCGAGCACGCCCGCGGGGTGGCCAGCTACTACTACGGCACCGGGTCGGGCGCCTCCTCGACCGTGGGCGAGCAGTTCGCCAACCTGGTCCGCCGGGAGGTCATCGCCCGCACCGGCATGCTCGACCTCGGCTCGCACGCCAAGACGTGGGACCTGCTGCGGGCCAGCCGCATGCCGGCGGTGCGGATCGACTGCGGCTACCTCTCCCACCCGGTCGACCGGCTGCTGCTGCTCGACGCCCGGCTGCGCAGCACCGTGGCCAGCGCCGTCCTGGCCGCCGTCCAGCGGCTCTTCCTGCCCGCCGAGGCCGACCCGCCGACGGGCACGTTCGTCCTCCCCGAGCGCGTCTGACGCCCTCCGCGGTATTGGATCCTCTACCCGCGTATCGGCTGCTCTGACGCGGGCATGGGATCCAATACCTCGCCAAGAACGCGGGGGCGGCTGGGACGGCTGTGACCGAACGGTCCGTCCGCCCGACGTGTCCCCGGCGGGCCGCTCCGCAGGGCTCCCTACACTCGACAGGTGGCCTCTCTCCCGCCCGGCACCCCTCCGGGTCCCGGTGTGCACCCCCACCCGGCGCCGCGCCACCCGCGGCTGGACCCGCTGGCCGACCGGTACGCAGCACGCACCCACGGGATGAAGACCTCGGAGATCCGCGCGCTGTTCTCCGTCGTCAGCCGCCCCGAGGTCGTCTCGCTGGCCGGCGGCATGCCCGCGGTCACCGCGCTGCCGCTCGACGCGGTCGGCTCGATGATCGGCGAGCTGGTGTCGGGCATGGGCGCCCAGACGCTGCAGTACGGGTCCGGTCAGGGCGACCCGCGGCTGCGCGAGCGGATCTGCGACGTCATGGCGCTGGAGGGCATCACCGACGCCTCGCCGAGCGAGGTCGTCGTCACCGTCGGCTCCCAGCAGGGGCTGGACCTGGTGACCCGGGTGTTCTGCGACCCCGGTGACGTCGTCCTCGCCGAGGGCCCCTCCTACGTCGGTGCGCTCGGGGTCTTCCAGGCCGCCGAGGCGCGGGTCCGGCACGTCCAGATGGACGACGACGGGCTGATCCCCGAGGCGCTGGAGCAGGCGCTGCTCGAGTGCCGGGCCAACGGCGACCGGGTCAAGTTCCTCTACACGGTGCCGAACTACCACAACCCGGCCGGCGTCACGCTGTCCGAGCCGCGCCGCCAGGCGATCATCGAGATCGCCGACCGCTACGACCTGCTCGTGATCGAGGACAACCCCTACGGGCTGCTCGGCTTCGACCGGGAGCCCATGCGGGCGCTGCGGGCGCGCAACTCCCAGCGGGTCATCTACCTCGGCTCGTTCTCCAAGACGTTCTCTCCCGGCCTGCGCGTCGGCTGGGTGCTCGCCCCGCTCGCCGTCCGGGAGAAGCTCGTGCTGGCCACCGAGGCGCAGGTGCTCTGCCCGCCCTCGCTCACCCAGTACGCCGTCGCCCGGTACCTCGACACCCAGCCCTGGCGCGAGCAGATCAAGCACTTCGTCGAGCTGTACCGCGAGCGGCGGGACGCCACCCTGGAGTCCCTCGAGCAGCTGATGCCCCCGGGCACGACGTGGACCAAGCCCGACGGCGGCTTCTACGTGTGGCTCAAGCTGCCGCACGGCCTGGACGCCAAGCGCATGCAGCCGCGCGCGGTCAACGCCCACGTCGCCTACGTGCCCGGCATCGGCTTCTACGCCGACGGCGGCGGCCGGGAGTACATGCGGCTGTCCTACTGCTACCCGGAGCCGGACCAGATCCGCGAGGGCGTGCGCCGGCTGGCCCGCGTCATCGAGGCCGAGCTGGACCTGCACTCCACCTTCGACGGCGTGGACACCGGCGCGTTCCGCGCCCTCGGCGCCCCCACCCGCAGCCACGACGCCGAGAACATCGTCGGCCCGGCCAACAGCGACACCTACGAGGACGGACGGGCATGACCGACGCCGCTGCCGCACCCGCCCCGGAGTCCGCGGGGGCACGCCATCCCCTGCGCGCCGTCGTCCTGGCCGGCGGGCTGAACTTCGAGCGGGAGGTCAGCCTCTCCTCCGGCACCCAGGTCTGGGAGGAGCTGACCCGCGCCGGGGTGGACGCCGAGGTGCGCGACGCCGACGCCGAGCTGCTGCCCGGCCTGTCCGCCGCTCCGGCCGACGCGGTCTTCATCGCCCTGCACGGCGCGACCGGCGAGGACGGCGCGCTGCGGGCGGTGCTCGACCTGGCCGGCGTCCCCTACGTCGGCTCCCCGGCCGCGGCCTGCCGGCTGGCGTGGGACAAGCCGGCCGCCAAGTCCGTCGTCCGCTCCGCCGGGGTGACCACGCCGGACTGGGTCGCGCTGCCGCACAGCACCTTCCGGGAGCTGGGCGCCGGCGCCGTGCTGGACCTCATCGTCGCCCGGCTCGGACTGCCGCTGATGGTGAAGCCGGCTTCGGGTGGATCCGCGCTGGGCGCGCAGAAGGTGACCCGCGTCGAGGACCTCCCGGCCGCGATGGTCAGCTGCTTCGCCTACGGGGACACCGTGATGGTCGAGCGGTTCGTCGACGGCGTGGAGCTCGCCCTGTCGGTCGTGGACCTGGGGGAGGGGCCCGAGGCGCTGCCGGCGGTCGAGATCGCCCCCGAGTCCGGGGTGTTCGACTACACCGCCCGCTACACGCCCGGGCTCACCGAGTACCACGCCCCTGCGCGGGTCTCCGCGGAGGTCGCCGCGAAGGCGGCCGCGCTCGCGGTCGAGGTGCACCGGGTGCTCGGTCTGGCCGACCTGTCCCGCACCGACGCCATCGTCGGTCCGGACGGCGAGGTGCACTTCCTCGAGGTGAACGTCTCGCCCGGGCTCACCGAGACGTCGATGTTCCCGATGGCGGTCGAGGCGGCCGGCCACTCGCTCGGCGACGTCCTCTCCCGGCTGCTGACCCGTCGGGCCGTCACCGCCCGCTAGCCCCGCCGGCATGGGAAGCTATGCCTACGTTTCTGGCGCCAGGACGTATGGATAGCCTCCTATGCCCGGGACCCCGCGCGGGGGCACCCACGAGGGCCGGTTACGTCAGTGACGTAACCGGCCCTCGTGGGTCTTTCCGGGCCTCAGCTCTCGGCGCGACGGCCCGTGATGTCCGGAGCCATCTGACCGATGATCCGCTGCAGGTCGTCGACCGAGCCGAACTCGACGACGATCCGGCCCTTGGCCCGACCGATCTGGATCTTCACCGTGGTCTCGAAGGCGTCCGACAGACGGCCGGCGAGGTCCTCGACGCCCGGTGCGGAGAACTTCCGGGGACGCCGCTTGCTGGCCGGCTCCTCGGCGACGGCCATCGCGACCGCCTCCTCGGTGGCCCGCACCGACATCCCCTCGGCGACGATGCGAGTGGCCAGCGCGTCCTGCGCCTCGGCGTCGGGCAGGCCGAGCAGGGCGCGGGCGTGCCCGGCCGAGATGACCCCGGCGGCGACGCGGGTCTGCACCTTCACCGGCAGCTTCAGCAGCCGGATGGTGTTGGTGACCTGCGACCGGCTCCGGCCGATGCGGCTCGCCAGCTCCTCGTGGGTGGCGCCGAACTCCTCCAGCAGCTGCTGGTAGGCGGCGGCCTCCTCCAGCGGGTTGAGCTGGACCCGGTGGATGTTCTCCAGCAGGGCGTCGCGCAGCAGCGCGTCGTCGGTGGTGTCCCGGACGATCGCCGGCACGGTGTCCAGGCCCGCCGCGCGCGCGGCCCGCAGCCGGCGCTCGCCCATGATGAGCTCGTAACCGCTGCCGTCCCGCTCGCGCACCACGATCGGCTGCAGCAGGCCGAACTCCCGGACGGAGTGGGTGAGCTCCTCCAGCGCCTCGTCGTCGAACACCTGGCGGGGCTGCCTGGGGTTGGGGACGACGTCGCCGACGGCCACCTCGCGCAGGTGCGCGCCCGGGACCCCGACCGCCTCCTCCTGCCGCCGGGCGACCGTCTCGGCGGCCTGCGCGGCGGGCGGCAGCAGGTGGACCGTGGGTGTGGTCTCCGGAGCGGAGGCCGGTGCCGCGCCGTCCGGGCGCTCGCCGCCGTCCGCCGACTCGGGCAGCGCGGACTGCTCGACGGGTGGGGGACTGGTGGGGATCAGCGCCGCGAGCCCCCGGCCGAGACCGCCACGCTTGCTCATGCTCTCTCCTCAGAGGACGGGGGGACGGGCACGGTCGCCGCGTCGGTGTCGGCGAACGCCCGTGGGGCGACGGAGACGGCGTTCATCGGGGTGGTCGGCGGGCCGCCGGGGGCGGGCGGCGCGCTCAACGGCGGCAGTGAGACGCCCCGCTCGGCGAGCTCGCGGGCGGCCTCCACGTAACTGGTCGACCCGCGCGAGCCGGGGTCGTAGGTGAGCACCGACTGGCCGTAGCCCGGGGCCTCCGAGACCCGCACGTTGCGCGGGATGACGGCGTTCAGCACGAGGTCCCCGAAGTGCTTGCGGACCTCCTCGGCCACCTGGTCGGCGAGCTTGGTGCGCCCGTCGTACATGGTGAGCAGGATGGTCCGGACGGCGATGCCCGGGTTGAGGTGCTGGCGGACCAGGTCGATGTTGTTGAGCAGCTGGCCCAGCCCCTCGAGCGCGTAGTACTCGCACTGGATGGGGATGAGCACCTCGTCGCCGGCCACCAGGGCGTTGAGGGTCAGCAGTCCCAGGGACGGCGGACAGTCCACGAGCACGTAGTGCGGCCGCTGATCGGCCGGCAGGGAGTACAGGTACGCCTCGATCGACCGGCGGAGCCGGTACTCGCGGGCGACCACCGAGACCAGCTCGATCTCCGCGCCGGCGAGGTCGATCGTCGCCGGCACGCAGTGCAGCAGCGGGCTGGCCGTGGTCGGGTGCACGACCTCCGACAGCGAGTGGTCGCCGACGAGCGCGTCGTAGATGGACGGCGTCCCGACGGTGTGGTCCACCCCGAGGGCGGTACTCGTGTTGCCCTGCGGGTCGAGGTCGATGACGAGCGTCCGCAGGCCGTAGAGGGACAGCGCCACGCCCAGGTTCACCGCCGAGGTGGTCTTGCCGACGCCGCCCTTCTGGTTGGCGATCGTGATGACGCGGATCCGTCCCGGCGCGGGGAAGGGCTCCTGGTTGGCGGCGTGCAGCACCCGGGTGGCCCGCAGGGCTTCCATGGCGATGGGGCTGTCGAAGTCCGCACCGGAGCTGGCCGCCTGGTCGGCGGCGAGGCTGCTCCGCAGCCGCTGGCCCGGGTCGGTCATCTCGGGTCCTTCCTGCCGATCCGTTTCACGTGGAACGGGCTCGGGGAGTCGTACGGGTTCCACGTGGAACAGGACTCACCGCGTTCCACGCGTCATGACCACCACGGTAGTGGCAGCGTCGCCGAGGTCCGCGCCGACAGCCCGGGCGTGCACCTCGCGCATGCCGGCCGCCTCGAGCTCGGGCACCAGCGCGGGCAGCTCCTCGACGGCGCGGGTACCGACGAGCGCGACCAGCTGGGCGCCCGGGCGCAGCAGGTCGCGGCACCAGGTGACCAGCCGGGGGAGCGCGGCGACCGCCCGGGCGGTGACGACGTCCACCGGGCCGACGGCCTGGCGGACGGAGCGCTCCTCGGCGCGGCCGCGGACCACCCGCCACGGGACGCCGAGCTCGGCGACGACCTCCTCCAGGAACTCCACCCGCCGGGCCATCGGCTCGACCAGGGTCAACCGGAGGTCTGGTCGCGCCAGGGCCAGCGGGACGCCGGGCAGCCCGGCCCCGCTGCCGACGTCCACCACCGCGGCGCCCGGGGGGACGGCCTCGGCCACGGCCGCGCTGTTGAGCACGTGCCGCTCCCACAGCCGCGGCACCTCGCGCGGCCCGATGAGGCCGCGGGTGACGCCGTCGGTGGCCAGCCGGGCGACGTACCGCTCGGCCGCCGGCAGGGCGTCCCCGAAGACCCGCCGCGCCACGGCTGGGGCCGGTGGGGCGGGTGGGGTCTCCGGCGCCGAACTCACTTGTCGGGGAGGACGACGACGCGGCGGTTGGGCTCCTCGCCCTCCGACTCGCTGTGCACCCCGGCCACGCCGGCGATGACGTCGTGGACGACCTTGCGCTCGAACGGGTTCATCGCGGCCAGCCGCTCGGGCTGGCGGCTGCCGGCCACCCGGCGGGCCGCCTCGGCGGCCAGCGTGGTGAGGTCTGCGCGCCGCTTGGCCCGGAATCCGCTGATGTCGAGCATCAGCCGGCTGCGGACGCCGGTGGACTGTGCCACGGCGAGCCGGGTCAGTTCCTGCAGGGCCTCGAGCACCGAGCCGTCGGGGCCGACCAGGTCGGTCAGCTGCCCGCCGACGATCGCGACGGAGGCACGGTCACCCTCGACGTCGAGGTCGATGTCGCCGTCCACGTCGAGGATGTCGAGCAGCCGCTCGAGGTAGTCGCCGGCCACGTCGCCCTCGCGGACGAGCAGGTCGTCGCGGCTCCGGGAGTCGCCGTCGACGTCGTCCTCGGTCTCGGCCTCGACGTCGTCCGCGGTGTCGACCTCGGTGTCGGCCGGCTCCACGAGGGCGTCGGCGCCGTCGTCGTCCGGATCGGGCAGGTCCGGCTGGGTCGGGGGGGTGTCGGCCGGCACGGGGCTGAGGACGGCACCCGAGGTCGCCTCGGCGGTCGCGGTCGTGTCGGTGGGGTGCTGCGGGGCGCTCATGGCTGTTCCTCCCAGTCGGAGCGGGCGTCCGGGGTTCCCCGGTGGTCGATGGCGGGCCGCAGGGCCGGCGGGCGTCCGCGCCGGACGCCGCAGCGCCGGGTCAGCGGCGCTTGCGCTTCCCGCGGTTGGCCGGACCCTGGCTGCCACGCCCGCCCCCGCTGCCGCTACCGCTGCGCGGGCGACCGGGCTGACCACGGCCGGCCGGCGGCTTGCCGTTGGCGCCCGACGCGGTCGCACCCGGCGGCAGCACGTCGTCGCCGTCCACGGGGGCCGGGGTGTCACTGCGCTTGGTCATGTCGACCGGTGCCGAGGTGTCGGCCGGGCGGCCGGGCTTCGGGCGGACCGGCTTGGCGCCGGGCTTGGGCGCGAGGGACTTCGGGTCGATGGCCGGCTTGTCAGCGGCGGCCTTCGCGAGGGCGGCGGGGGAGCCGGGCGGCGGCATCTTGCGCAGGATGAAGAACTGCTGGCCGAGGGTCCACAGGTTGTTGGTGAACCAGTAGAGGAGGACGCCGATCGGGAAGAAGAAGCCGGTGACGAAGAGGCTCAGCGGCATGCCGTAGAGCAGCAGCTTCTGCACCATGGCGGCCTGGCCCTCGACCGGCCCCGACCGCCGCATGATCTGCTTCTGCGTGATGAAGGTCGTCACGCACATGACCACGATGAGGATGAACGCGACCACGCGGATGTTCGCGTAGGAGGCGATCGCCAGGATCGCCTCCTCCTTGGCCCCGCTCATGCTGAACGAGGAGGAGATGGGCGCCCCGAAGAACGGCGCCCGGGCGGCCTCGTCGGTGAGCTCGTCGCTCCACCCGTAGAGCCCCTCCGCGCCGGGAGCCAGCCGGCGCAGGACGTGGAACAGCGACAGGAAGACCGGGATCTGCGGGAGGATCGGCAGGCAGCCGGCCAGCGGGTTGACCCCGCGCTCCTTCTGCAGCGCCATCATCGCCTGGCTGAAGCCCTGCTTGTCGCTGCCGTACTGCTTGCGCAGCTTCTGGATCTCCGGCTGGATCTCCTGCATCGCCCGCTGCGACTTGACCTGCTTGACGAACAGCGGGAAGAGGATCAGCCGGATCGTGACGACGAGGAACACGATCGACAGGGCCCAGGCCAGGCCCGAGAGCCCGGTGCCCGCGTCGGGGTCCTGGAAGACCAGGTTCCAGACCGAGTGCCACCGGGCCAGGACCCAGGAGATGGCGGTGTACAGCCAGTCAAGCAACGCCAGCCTCCTGCTGGGGTGCCCGGCGGGGAGCCGGGGGGTGGGCTTCGTCGGATCCGGGAGCCGCGCCGCGCGCCGGCGGAACGGGGTCGAACCCGCCGGGGTGCCAGGGGGCGCACTTGAGCAGCCGGCGCAGCGCGAGCCAGCTGCCCCGCGCGGCGCCGTGGACGGCGATCGCCTCGGCGGCGTACGCGCTGCACGTCGGGGCGAAGCGGCACCGCGGTGGCAGCGCCGGGCTGATCGCCCGCTGGTAGAAGCGCACCGCGGCCAGCAGCGCCCGGCCCACCGCGCCGCGGGAGCCGGGGGCGGGCCTCGCCGGGGTGGTGGTCACGAGACGCGCGCCCGCGCGCCGAGCACCCGGTCCAGGCCGGCGGCGAGGTCGCGACGCAGGTCGGCAGAGCTGGCGGACGCCGCCTCCGGCCGGGCACGCACCACGAGGTCCGCCGACGGCGGCACCCGGTGCAGCTCGCCCATCACCACCGCGCGCAGCCGCCGGGTCACCCGGTGCCGGACGACGGAGTTGCCCACGGCCCTGCCCACCACGAAGCCGGCCCGTGGACCACCGGGGCCACCGGCGGGGCCGGCACCCGGGGTCACGGGCCGTTCGGGGAGGTAGTGGAGCACCATGGTCGGCCGTCCGGCGCGCCTGCCGGACCGGACGACCGCGGTGAACTCCGGACGCCGGCGCAGGCGTGCCTGCGCGGGCAACACCTCAGGCGGAGAGCTTCTCGCGGCCCTTGCGCCGGCGGCCGGCGATGATCGCCCGCCCGGCGCGGGTGCGCATCCGCAGCCGGAAGCCGTGGGTCTTGGACCGGCGGCGGTTGTTCGGCTGGAACGTGCGCTTGCTCACGAGGTACTCCCACTACACGACATCGACGGTGCGCACCCACCGGTGGGCGGGCACGCGCGAAGGACGGTCCGGACGAGGTGACCGGTCAGGCCCCCGCCGTCCGCCGTCCACAGACTCCGACCAGCATAGCCGAGGAACGCGGAGTGCCGGAGGCCGCCCGGACACCGACTGCCCAGGCTCCACCACACCCGACGCCCGACGGCGACGACGCGCCGCGCGAGGCTCGCGACACGCCCGGCGGCGCGCGGCAACGGCCGTCCCGCGTCGTTGCCGGGCTGTGGATGAGGCTGTTAGCGTCGCCGTCGCTCCACACCGGACATCCGAGTCCGGCGCAGGGGCCGCCCCGCTGGGTCGACCGACCACCGCGACCACTCCGAGAACCTCCCATCCCGTTCCTGACCAGCGACGACGCCTCTGCCCGGTCCGCACCCGCGGATGCCGGCCGATCCTGCCGCTGGTCGTGCACAGCCTGTGGACACCGGTGTGGACACCGTGTGTCCGGATGTCCACAGCGGGGGACTGACCGGGGGACGACGGCGCCCGGCAGTCAGCGGCCTCGGTGGGGCGACGACACACGGAATCGGGGAGGACACGGCCATGGCCGATGCCACGGTTGACCTGGCGACGGTCTGGGACCAGATCCGCGAGCGGCTGGCCACGAGCCTGTCCCCGCAGCAGAACGCGATGCTCAACCTGACCCGGCCGGTCGGGGTGTTCGAGGACACGGCGGTGCTGTCGGCCCCGAACGAGTTCACCCAGACCGTGCTCGAGTCGCGGATGCGGCGGGTGCTCGCCGAGGCCCTGTCCGAGCACCTGGGCCGCGACATCCGCGTCGCCGTCCAGGTCGAGGACACCCCGGCCGAGCCCGTCGAGCCGCCGCACGATCCGGTTCCGACCCGGCGGCGGTGGTCGGCGGTCGAGGCGCAGCGGGCCGAGGAGGACCGGGAGACTCGCGACCGCGCCGACGACGGCCGCAGCGCCTTCGGGGTGCGCACCGACGTGACCCGGCCGCTGACCTGGGAGCGCGACGTCGCCGAGCGTCCCGGGCAGGACCTCCCGCCGCCGGCCCGGGAGGGCGAGGAGTGGACGCCCACCGACTGGAGCCCGCCGGCCCGCCGGCCGTCCGGCCGGCCCTCCCGCCCGCAGCGGGACTGGGGTGGCAGCGAGCCCGACGACGACGGCGCCGCCGTGCTGCCGTTCGACCTCGACACCGGCGGCGGGCAGCCCGACGAGGCGCCCGCCCCCGCCGGCCGCGGCCGCCGGGGGGACAGCCGCGCGTCGTCCGCCCGCGGCGGTGACGCCGTGCCGCTGTTCGGGGACCGGCGTGCGCCGGCCGGCGCGCAGGATCCGGGGCTGAACCCGAAGTACGTCTTCGACAGCTTCGTCATCGGCAACAGCAACCGGTTCGCCCACGCCGCCGCGGTCGCCGTGGCCGAGGCGCCGGCCCGCGCCTACAACCCGCTGTTCATCTACGGCGACTCCGGGCTGGGCAAGACCCACCTGCTGCACGCGATCGGGCACTACGCGGCGCGGATGTTCCCCAACGTCCGGGTGCGGTACGTGAGCACCGAGGAGTTCACCAACGAGTTCATCAACCTGGTGCACTCCGGCCGCGCCGAGGACTTCCGCCGTCGCTACCGGGACATCGACTTCCTGCTCATCGACGACATCCAGTTCCTGGAGCGCGCCGAGCGGACGCAGGAGGAGTTCTTCCACACCTTCAACACGCTGCACAACGCCAGCAAGCAGATCGTCATCACCTCCGACCGCGCGCCGAAGAAGCTGACGACGCTGGAGGACCGGCTGCGCACCCGCTTCGAGTGGGGCCTGATCACCGACGTCCAGGCGCCGGACCTCGAGACCCGCATCGCGATCCTGCGGAAGAAGGCCTACGGCGAGCGGCTGCAGGTGCCCGACGCGGTGCTCGAGTTCATCGCCAGCAAGGTGCAGACCAACATCCGCGAGCTCGAGGGCGCGCTCATCCGGGTCACCGCCTTCGCCAGCCTCAACAAGCAGCAGGTGGACCTGCCGCTGGCCGAGCTGGTGCTCAAGGACCTGATCAGCGACGAGCAGGGCCCGCAGATCACCGCGGCGATCATCATGGCGGCCACCGCCGAGTACTTCTCCGTGACGATGGAGGAGCTGCAGGGCTCCAACCGCAGCCGCACGCTGGTCAACGCCCGGCAGATCGCGATGTACCTGTGCCGCGAGCTGACCGAGCTCTCCCTGCCCCGGATCGGCGCCTCGTTCGGCGGCAAGGACCACACCACGGTCATGCACGCGGTCAAGAAGATCACCAACCTGATGAGCGAGCGCCGCGCCACCTACACCCAGGTGACCGAGCTCACGGCCCGCATCAAGAGCCGCGCCCGGCAGTGACCGGACGGCCGGCTGTCCACAAGCCTGTGGGTGGCCGGTGTGCGCTCCCCACCGCGGAGACGGTGGCCTCCGGGTCCCCCGGACGGGTGACCTCGGTCGACTCGTCGACGAGTTGTCCCCAGGAATGTGCACAGGCTGGGGGTATCTCGTACCGACGGGCTCACGGCACGTCACGGACACCCCGGACGGGGCGAGCCGCCCGGATCGGGGTACCTCGTCGTTGACCTGCTCGTTCTCCGTCTCCGGACCGCACTACCCCGCCGTCGGCCGGCTCACGCCTCCCGGTCGTGCACACCACCTGGGGACGGACCCTGGGGGAACCATGGGACAGGACGTGGACGGACGGCGACCGGTGTGCACGGACGTCGAGATGTCCACGTGTCGACACCGGACGGGGACGATCCACCCACAGTCCGCCAACATGTCGACTTCCGCGCTGACCTGCGCGGACGGGCTCGATCCCCAGCTTCCACACCAGTGATGACGAAGATGAGGGAGTTGTTCCGAGGAGTCCTTGAACCACACTCTGGGTGGGGAAGCAGCGCTGGGAGTGACCCGATGGGGGCCGCGGTTACCCGCATGTCGCCCCCAGAAGGCACGATGAGCACCGCAGCAGGAGGAGCACGCACAGAGCTGGGGTGGATCAGGTCATGAAGTTCCGGGTGGCACGTGAGGTGCTCGCCGATGCCGTCGCCTGGACGGCGCGCAGCCTGCCGCCCCGGCCGTCGGTGCCGGTCCTGGCCGGCATCCTGCTCGAGGTCGACGGCAGTCAGCTGTCGGTGTCGGGCTTCGACTACGAGGTGTCCGCACGCGCGGAGGTCGACGTGCAGGCGTCGGAGAGCGGCCGGGCCCTGGTGCCCGGGCGGCTGCTCGCCGAGATCACCCGCGCGCTGCCGCCGCACCCGGTGGACATCACCGCGGAGGGCCCACGCCTGGCGATCGCCTGCGGCAACGCGCGGTTCAGCCTGCCGACGCTCCCGGTGGAGGACTACCCCTCGTTGCCGTCGATGCCCTCGTCGGCCGGCGTCGTGGACAGCGACGTCTTCGCCGAGGCGGTCGGCCAGGTGGCCATCGCCGCCGGCCGGGACGACACGCTGCCGATGCTCACCGGCGTCCGGCTGGAGATCGAGGACGACCTGGTCACTCTCGCCGCCACCGACCGCTACCGGCTGGCGGTGCGCGAGTTCGCCTGGCGCCCGGAGACCCCTGGCCTGTCGGCGGCGGTGCTCGTGCCCGCCCGCACGCTGGCCGACGCAGCGAAGACGCTGACCAGTGGCCCGGAGATCGTCGTCTCGCTGTCCTCCAGCGGCTCCGGCGAGGGCATCCTCGGCCTCTCGGGCAAGGACCGGCAGACCACGACCCGGCTGCTGGACGCCGAGTTCGTCAAGTACCGCGCGATCATGCCCAACGACTCGCAGGCCAACGCCGTGCTGCCGGTCGGGCTGTTCACCGACGCCGCCAAGCGCGTCGCCCTGGTCGCCGAGCGCGGCACCCCGCTGCGCTGCGAGTTCACCCCCGGCCAGGTCACGCTGCGGGCCGGCGGGTCCGACGACGAGGGCCAGGCCGAGGAGCGCTGCGACGTCGAGTTCGAGGGCGAGCCGCTGACCATCGGCTTCAACCCGACGTTCCTGCTCGACGGGCTGGCGGCGGTGCACACCAGCCGGGCGCGGATGGACTTCACCAGCCCGCTCAAGCCGGCCGTGCTCTCCGGGGTGGAGGAGCCGGCGGCCGACGACGACCAGGCGGCGTCCCGTCCGGCCGAGCGGCCGGGCAGCTACCGCTACCTGATCATGCCGGTGCGCCTGCCCGGGTGAGATGGACCCTCCTGCCCCCCACCGTTCGCGAGCGCGCGGCGGGACCCTGCAGGAGGGCCGTCCGCCGGGCACGATGAGCCGAGAACCGTGATCGCGAACGAGGGGACTGTTGTCGTGCAGCTGGGGCTGATCGGTCTGGGCAAGATGGGCGGCAACATGCGGGAGCGGCTGCGCCGCGCCGGTCACGAGGTGATCGGGTTCGACCACCACCCCGACCGGCGGGACGTCGACAGCCTGCCGGCGCTGGTCGAGGCGCTGTCGGCACCGCGCGTGGTGTGGGTCATGGTCCCGGCCGGGGACCCCACGAAGGCCACCGTCAAGGAGCTGGGCGAGCTGCTCAGCCCCGGTGACGTGGTCGTCGACGGCGGCAACTCGAAGTACACCGACGACCAGATCCACGACGTGATGCTCCGCGAGAAGGGCATCGGCTACATCGACGCCGGCGTCTCCGGCGGGGTCTGGGGCCTGGAGAACGGCTACGCGCTGATGGTCGGCGGGACGAAGGACGACGTCGCCAAGGTGCAGCCGGTCTTCGACGCCCTGAGGCCACCGTCGCCGGTGGACGAGTCCGGCCAGGAGATGCCCGGCGCGGGGTTCGTGCACGCCGGACCGGTCGGCGCCGGCCACTTCTCGAAGATGGTCCACAACGGCATCGAGTACGCGATGATGCAGGCCTACGGCGAGGGCTACGAGCTGCTGGCCGCCGTCGACCTGATCGAGGACGTGCCCGGGGTGGTCAAGTCCTGGACCCAGGGCACGGTCATCCGCTCCTGGCTGCTGGACCTGCTGGTCCGCGCGCTGGAGGAGGACCCCGAGCTGGAGAAGATCCGGGGCTACGCGGAGGACTCCGGCGAGGGCCGGTGGACCGTCGAGCAGGCCATCGAGAACGCCGTCCCCATGCCGACGATCGCTGCGTCGCTGTTCGCCCGGTTCTCCTCGCGGCAGGAGGACTCCCCGACGATGAAGGCCGTCGCCGCGCTGCGCCAGCAGTTCGGTGGTCACGCGGTGCAGGCGGTCCGGCAGCAGGAGGCCGAGCGCCCCGCATGAGAAAGGACCACCCTTCCCCCCACGCCTCGCACGCTCGGCGCGGGACCCTGAAGGGCGGCCGTTCCAGCACGTCACCCACGGGATGCTGAGGTGTACCTGCGGCACCTGCAGCTCGGCTCCTTCCGCAACTGGGACCGGGTGGACATCGCGCTGACCCCGGGACCGACGGTCTTCGTCGGCCGCAACGGCGAGGGCAAGACCAACCTCGTCGAGGCCGTCGGCTACCTCGCCACGATGGGCAGCCACCGGGTCGCCAGCGACGCCCCGCTGGTCCGGCAGGGCGCACCGCAGGCGGTGGTGCGCGCCGCGCTGCGCCGGGAGGACCGCGAGCTGCTCGTCGAGATCGAGATCAACCCGGGCCGGGCCAACCGGGTGCGGGTCAACCGCGCCGCCCTGCCGCGGCCGCGGGAGCTGCTCGGCCTGGTGAAGACCGTGCTCTTCGCTCCGGAGGACCTCGTGCTCGTCCGCGGCGACCCCGCCGAGCGCCGGCGCTTCCTCGACGACCTGCTGGTCAGCCGCACCCCGCGGCTGGCCGGCGTGCGCAGCGACTACGACCGGGTGCTCAAGCAGCGCAACGCCCTGCTCAAGACCGCCCGTCTGGCCCGCGGCAACGCCCTGGCAACCCTCGACGTCTGGGACGGCCACCTCGTCGAACTCGGGGGTCAGCTGCTCGCCGCCCGGCTCCGGCTGGTCGCCGAGCTCGGCCCGCACGTCGCCCGCTCCTACGCCGACGTCGCCGGGGCCGACGCGGCGGTCGCGGCCCTCGGCTACGCGAGCACCGTGCCGCTGGCCGGGGACGGGACGCCGCTGCCGCCGGGGGACCGCCTGCCCGACGTCGCCGAGCTCAGCGCGGCCTTGCGCGAGCGCGTGGCCGAGCGCCGCGGCGAGGAGGTCGACCGCGGGATGACGCTGGTCGGGCCGCACCGCGACGACCTGGTCATCTCCCTCGGGTCGATGCCGGCGAAGGGGTTCGCCAGCCACGGGGAGTCCTGGTCGCTGGCGCTCGCGCTCAAGCTGGGCTGCTTCGCCCTGCTCCGGTCCGACGGCGAGGAGCCGGTCCTGCTGCTGGACGACGTCTTCGCCACCCTCGACGCCGAGCGGCGGGCGGCCCTGGCGGCGGTGGCGCGCTCGGCCGAGCAGACGCTGATCACCGCGGCCGTGCTCGACGACGTCCCGACGGAGCTGCGCCGCACCGTCGTGCAGGTCGCCGGGGGGCAGGCGGTTCCGTCCCGGGCCGCGGCGGCCGAGGATGGGGCCGTGGACGGCGCGGTGCTCGAGGAGGGTGCGCGGTGACCTCGGACCAGGGGCGGCCGAGCGACATCGCGCGGGCGGCGCTGGAGGCCGCCCGCGCCGCGTCGGCGTCCCGGCCGCGGCCCACCCGGCGGCGGATCGCCGGCCCGCGGCGCACCTGGACCGGTGCCCGCCCGGGCGACGACGACCCCCAGCCGCTCGGCCGGCTGGTCGACTCGCTGGTCAGCGCGCAGGACTGGACCGAGCACACCAAGGTGGGCGCCGTCTTCGGCCGCTGGTCGGCCCTGGTGGGGCCGGACATCGCCGCGCACTGTGCCCCGCAGACCCTGAACGACGGCGAGCTGCTGGTCATCGCCGAGTCCACGGCGTGGGCCACCCAGCTGCGGCTGCTGGCCCCGACCATCCTGGGCCGGCTGCGCGCCTCGATCGGCGGGGACGTCGTGACCCGGCTGCGCGTTGTCGGACCGACGGCCCCGAGCTGGAAGAAGGGTCCGCGGTCGGTCCGCGGGCGGGGGCCGCGCGACACGTACGGATAGGAGCGCCGCCCGGGACCGGGCCGCTCCGGGAGGACGATGCAGCGATGAGCAGCCCCGGCGACCGCGATCGCGACGGTTTCGACGACCGGCCCGACGAGGGCAGCGGCTGGCGGGAGCCGGTCCACCTGGGCAAGGGGGACACCCCGGGTCCGGCACCCGACCGGCCGGCCGAGCCGCCGCAGCCCGAGCCGGCGTGGCAGCCGCCCGGCTGGGACCTCCCGGCCGCGGAGCCCGAGCGCCCGGTCCAGCCGCAGACCGCGGGTGAGCAGCCGGCCGGGGGCGGGGGGTTCGGCGGCCGCCGCCCGCGCACGCCGAGCGAGCTGGAGCGGGTCTTCGCCTACCAGGGCGACCCGGTCGGCGCGCAGGGCTGGGCGATCCAGCACGGCTGGGACATCTCCGACGGCACCGCTCCGCAGGACGCCGTCCTGGCCGAGCTGGTCACCACCGCGCCGGTGCGGGCCACGAAGGACCACCGTCCGGCCGGCGTGATGCGTGGCCGCTACGGGTCGCTGGACCTGGTCGCCTTCGACGTCCTCTACGCCTCGGGCCGCTACGCCGTCCCCGAGTACGCCGTCACCGCCGCGCCGGTGCTCGGCACGGTGCCGCGGCTGCGGCTGTCCCCCGCCCGGTTCTGGAAGCACCGCACCGGCGGGCTGGCACAGGTGCCCAGCGGCGACCCGGTGTTCGACGCCCGGTGGGTGCTGCTGGCCGCCGAGGACGGCCCCGCCGTCCGGCGGCTGGTGGAGGACACGACGGTGCGCGGCCTGCTGCTCGGCACCGACGACGGCGACGAGTTCTGGACGACGGCCGGGCACGGAGGGGGCTGGGCGGGCGGCTTCGTCGCCGCGATCCGCCCCGACGGCCACCGCCCCGAGCTGATCGAGCACCACGCCCGGCTGCTCACCGCGATCGTCGGCGCCCTGGCCGCGGGCGCGTGACCGAGCTGGCGCCGGCACCGTCGCCGTCGGCCGGGCTGCGGGAGCTGCTGCCGCTGCTGCGCCCGCACCGCCGCCCCCTGCTCGCCGCGGCCGGGCTGTCGCTGGTCGCGGCCGCCGGCGCGCTGGCCCAGCCGGCGCTGGTCGCCCGGGTCATCGAGGCGGTGGGTGCGGGGCGGGCGCTGCTGCCGGCGGTGCTCACGCTGGTCGTCGTCCTGGTCGCGTCCTCGGCGCTGTCGGCGTTCCAGCAGTACCTGCTGCAGCGCACCGCCGAGGGCGTGGTGCTCTCCACCCGGCGGACGCTGGCCGACCGGCTGCTGCGGCTGCCGGTCGCCGAGTACGACCGGCGGCGGACCGGCGACCTCATGTCGCGGGTGGGCGCCGACACCACGCTGCTGCGGGCCACGGTCACCTCCGGCGTCGTCGACATCCTCGGCTCGGTGGTGGTCGGCGCCGGTGCGCTGGTGGCGATGGCGCTGGTCGACGGCTGGCTGCTGCTGGTCACGGTGGTGTCGGTCGCGATCGGGGTCGCGGTGGTGGCCACGGTGTCCCGCGGGGTGCGCCGGCTGTCGAAGCAGGCCCAGGAGGAGGTCGGCGCGATGACGGCGGCCGTGGAGCGGGCGCTGTCGGCGGTGCGCACCATCCGGGCCAGCAGCGCCACCGGCCGCGAGGTGGAGGTCGTCGGCGCGAGCGCGGGCCGGGCGTACGACGCCGGGGTGCGGGTGGCCCGGCTCGAGGCGTTGGTCTCCCCCGCCGGCTCGATCGCCGTCCAGGGTGCGTTCCTCGCCGTCCTCGGGCTCGGCGGGTACCGGGTGGCCGCCGGGTCGATCGCCGTCGCGGACCTGGTCGCGTTCATCCTCTACCTGTTCCTGCTGGTCATGCCGCTGGGGCAGGCGATCGGCGCGTGGAACCAGATCCAGATGGGGCTCGGCGCGCTGGCGCGGGTGCAGGAGATCCTGGCGCTGGCGCCGGAGGACGACGCCCGGCCCGAGCGCGGCGGCGCGGTGCTGCCCGTCCCCGCGACGCCGCCGTCCCGCGCGGTACCGCTGCTCGAGCTGGACGACGTCACCTTCGGCTACCCGGACGGCACCGGGGTGCTGCGCGGGGTGTCCCTCGCCGTCCCCGCCGGCTCCCGCGTGGCCCTGGTCGGGCCCTCGGGCGCGGGCAAGTCGACGGTGCTCGCGCTGGTGGAGGGCTTCTACCCGCTGGACGGCGGCGTGATCCGGTGGGCGGGCACGGACGTGCGCGACCTGCCGCGGGCCGCCCTGCGCGCACGGCTGGGCTACGTCGAGCAGGAGGCCCCGGTGCTGGCCGGCTCGGTCCGGGACAACCTGCTGCTGGCCGCGCCGGGCGCGACCGACCCGGAGCTGTGGGCGGTGCTCGCCGACGTCGGGCTCACCGAGGTGGTGCAGCGCTCGCCGCGGGGGCTCGACGTCCCGGTGGGCGACGACGGCGTGCTGCTGTCGGGCGGGGAGCGGCAGCGCCTGGCGATCGCCCGGTCGCTGCTGGCCCGCCCGGCGCTGCTGCTGCTCGACGAGCCGACCGCCAGCCTCGACGCCCGCAACGAGCAGCTGCTCCGGCAGACCCTCGCCGCGGCGGCGGAGGACCGGGCGCTGCTCGTGGTGGCCCACCGGCTGTCGACGGTGCTCGACAGCGACCAGATCGTGGTGCTCGACCACGGCCGGGTCGTCGCCCGCGGCACCCACGACGAGCTGGTCGAGTCCAGCCCCCTCTACCGCGAGCTCGCCGCCGCCCAGCTCCTCGTCTGACCCGGCGTCGACCGTGTGCGCTGACGCGCAGTTCCCGGGCCGGGAACTGCCCACCGGCGCACACCGAGGCCGCGCTGTCAGGCGGCGTCGTCCTCCCGGGAGCGCTTCTCGCCGGCCTGCGCCGTCCTCGCCTCGGCCTCGCGGCAGATGTTGCGCAGCATCCCGCCGAACACGAACCCGTGGAACGGGACGAGCGCCCACCAGTACAGGTGACCGAACAGTCCCTGCGGCTTGAACGTCGCGGTCTGCCGCAGCAGCGGCTGCTCGCCGTCCTGTTCCACGTGGAACTCCAGCCAGGCCAGGCCGGGCACCCGCATCTCGGCGCGCAGCCGCAGCAGCCGGCCGTCCTCGATCTCCTCGACCCGCCAGAAGTCGAGGGCCTCGCCGACGTAGAGGTCCCGCGGTGACCGCCGACCCCGGCGCAGGCCCACTCCGCCGACCGCCCGGTCCAGCAGGCCGCGCACCTCCCACGCGAGCCGGAACGAGTACCAGCCGGTGTCACCGCCGATCCCCACGACCACCTGCCACAGGGCCGCCGGCGACGCCGTGGTCGCCCGCGTCCGCTCGTCGACGTAGAGGCTGCCGCCGGCCCAGTCGGGGTCGGTCGGCAGCGGGTCCGACGGCGCCCCGGGCACCGACGCCGACGACCAGCGGGTGACCACCGCGGCGTCCTTCACCCGCTGCACCGCCAGCCGCGCCGCCTCCTCGAACCCGAGCAGCCCCTCTGGCGGATCGGGCACGTACCGCGCGATGTCGTGCTCGGTGCAGACGACGGTGTTGCGCAGCGACTCGACCAGCGGGCGGGCGATCCCGGCCGGCACCGGCGTGATCAGCCCGACCCAGTGGCTGGACAGCGACGGCGTGAACAGCGGCACGGGCAGGATCCGCCGCCGCGGCAGGCCGGTCACGATCGCGAACCGCTGCATCATCTCGGCGTAGCTCATGACGTCGGGGCCGCCGATGTCGAAGCAGCGGTGGACGTCGGCCGGCAGCTGCGCGCACCCGACGAGGTAGCGCAGCACGTCGCGGATCGCGATCGGCTGGATCCGGCTGTGCACCCACCGCGGCGTGACCATCACCGGGAGCCGCTCGGTGAGGTACCGGAGCATCTCGAAGGACGCCGACCCCGAGCCCAGCACCACCGCCGCCCGCAGCACCACCGTCGGGACGCCCGACTCGAGCAGGATCCGCGCCACCTCCGCCCGCGACCGCAGGTGCGGGGACAGTTCCTCGTCCTGCGGCTCCAACCCGCCGAGGTAGACCAGCCGGCCGACGCCGGCCTCGCGGGCGGCCCCCGCGACCACCTGCGCCGTCCGCCGGTCGGTCTCCTCGAACGCCGGGCCGGCGCCCAGCGCGTGGACCAGGTAGTAGACGACGTCGACCCCGTCGCACGCGGCCGCGACCGCCTCGGCGTCCCCGGCGTCCGCGCGGGCCACCTCGACCTGCCCGGCCCACGGGTGGTCGCGCAGCCGTTCCGGCGAGCGGGTCATCACCCGCACGCGGTGACCGGCGGCCAGCAGCTCGGGCACCAGCCGCCCGCCGATGTAGCCGGTCGCGCCGGTGACGAGGCAGGTCTTCGGGGTGGCGGCGGGTTCGGTCATGCCCCAGTGTCCGGCTCCGCCGGTCGTCCCGCTCCGGTCGCGGGCGGGTCGGCCACGGTCCACCATCGGCGGGGCAGCCTGGCCAACGGCGGTCGGACACCGGGACGAGCCCTGCAGGAGGCAGCCATGGCCGAGACCAGCCCGGTCGCCGACCGGACCGAGGACGGTCAGCCCACGCTCAAGCGGGTGATGGGCCCCGGCCTGCTGCTGCTGTTCATCGTCGGCGACATCCTGGGCACCGGGATCTACGCGCTCACCGGCCAGGTTGCGGCCCAGGTCGGCGGCGTCGTCTGGCTGCCGTTCCTGGTCGCGTTCCTCGTCGCGCTGGTCACCGCGTTCAGCTACCTGGAGCTGGTCACCAAGTACCCCCAGGCCGCGGGCGCGGCGCTGTACACGCACAAGGCGTTCGGCATCCACTTCGTCACGTTCCTGGTCGCCTTCGCGGTGATGAGCTCCGGGATCACGTCGGCGTCCACCGCGGCGCGGGCGTTCAGCGCGAACTTCGCCAACGTCTTCGGCCTGGGCATCGAGGAGGGCTTCGGCATCACGCTCATCGGCCTGGGCTTCATGTCCCTGGTGGCCCTGGTCAACCACCGGGGGGTCGGCGAGAGCGTCAAGACCAACGTGGTGCTCACCTGCGTGGAGCTCTCGGGACTGCTCATCGTCATCGGGGTCGGCGTCTGGGCGCTGGGGCTGGGCGAGGGCGACTTCGGCCGGGTGACCGAGATCGACACCGGGGACCGCTCGGTGGTGGGCGGGGTGATCGCGGCGACCGGGCTGGCGTTCTTCGCGATGGTCGGCTTCGAGGACTCGGTGAACATGGCCGAGGAGTGCAAGCACCCGCGGAAGATCTTCCCCAAGGTGCTGCTCGCCGGTCTGTGCCTCACCGGCCTGATCTACGTGCTGGTGTCGATCTCGGCGATCGCGCTGGTGCCGGCCGAGCGGCTGAGCGAGGGCGACACCCCGCTGCTGCAGGTGGTGGAGGCCGGCGCACCCGGGTTCCCGGTCGGGATCTTCGGCGTCATCACGATGTTCGCCGTCGCCAACTCCGCGCTCATCAACATGCTCATGGCCAGCCGGCTGGTCTACGGGATGAGCCGGCAGCACGTGCTGCCGCCGCTGCTGGGCAAGGTGCACGCCACCCGTCGCACGCCCACCACGGCGATCCTCTTCACCACCGCGCTGGCCTTCGGCCTGATCACCTTCGTGGGTGCGGTGCCGGCCCTGGGCGGCACGACGGCGCTGCTGCTGCTCATCGTGTTCACCGTCGTCAACGTCGCCGTCCTGGTGCTGCGCAAGGACCGGGTCGACGAGGACCACTTCCGCACCCCGACCGTGCTGCCCGTCGTCGGGGCCCTGGCCTGCGGTTTCCTCGCCACGCCGTGGGCCGGCCGGCCGACCGAGCAGTACCGCATCGCCGGCGTCCTGCTCGTGATCGGCGTCGCCCTCTGGGGCGTCACCGTCCTCGTCAACCGGCGGACCGGTCCCGCCGTGCCCCCGCTGGACCCCGACCGGTTCACCAAGGGCGGCCCCGTCAACTGAACCGGGGGCCCAGGCGGCCCCGGGACGGCGTGTCGACCCGGGGCCCGCCACCGGGGGTGGCGGACGAGCCGCGAGAGGCGCAGGGACGCGCTCAGGGCGTGGACGGAGACGTTCTTGTCGTAGGACCCGGTATCCTGGACGGCAGGAACCGCCAGCAACCGGCCCCAGTGCCTCTCTACGCCGTCGTGCCCCCCGCTCCGCCGCGGGGGTGCCGTGCGCCGGTTGCGCGACAGAAGGGCCCCACGTGGTCGCACGACCCCAGACCGAGAACGCCTACTCCGGCAGCTCCATCACCGTCCTCGAGGGTCTCGAGGCGGTGCGCAAGCGCCCCGGTATGTACATCGGCTCCACCGGTGAGCGCGGCCTGCACCACATGGTGTGGGAGGTCGTCGACAACGCCGTCGACGAGGCGCTCGCCGGCTACTGCGACACCGTCCGGGTCACCCTGCTGGCCGACGGCGGCGTCCGGGTCGAGGACAACGGCCGTGGTTTCCCGGTCGACATGCACCCGGTGGAGAAGCGGCCCACGCTCGAGGTGATCATGACCGTCCTGCACGCGGGCGGGAAGTTCGACGGCAAGAGCTACGGCGTCTCCGGTGGTCTGCACGGCGTCGGCGTCACCGTGGTCAACGCACTGTCCAAGCGGCTCGAGGTGAACGTCTGGCGCGACGGCGCCGAGTGGTTCCAGCGCTACGACCTGGCCAAGGCCGGGCCGCTGGAGAAGGTCGGCCCGACGAAGAAGCGCGGCTCGGCGGTCACGTTCTGGGCCGACGGCGACATCTTCGAGACCACGCACTACTCGTTCGACACCATCAACCGGCGGCTGCAGGAGATGGCCTTCCTCAACAAGGGCCTGACCATGGTCCTGCGCGACGAGCGCCCCGGGCACAGCAAGGTGGACACCGGGCTCGCCGACGAGATCTCGATCGCCGAGGCGGCCCCCGAGGCCGGCACCGAGGCGGAGGCGTTCGAGGCCACCGAGATCACCTACCGGTACGACGGCGGCCTCGAGGACTACGTCAGGCACATCAACGCCAAGAAGTCCCCGATCCACAAGTCGGTCATCGGCTTCGGCGCCGAGGGCCTGGGCAAGAACGACATGCGGATGTCGGTGGACGTCGCGATGCAGTGGTCCGACGCGTACTCCGAGTCGGTCTACACCTTCGCCAACGTCATCAACACGCACGAGGGCGGCACTCACGAGGAGGGCTTCCGCGCTGCGCTGACGTCGATCGTCAACCGCTACGCCGTCGAGAAGAAGCTGCTGAAGGAGAAGGACGAGAAGCTCACGGGTGAGGACATCCGCGAGGGTCTCGCCGCGATCGTCTCGGTGAAGCTCGGCGACCCGCAGTTCGAGGGCCAGACGAAGACCAAGCTCGGCAACACCGAGGTCAAGGGCTTCGTCCAGCGGGTCTGCAACGAGCAGATCACGCACTGGTTCGAGGCCAACCCGACCGAGGCCAAGACGATCATCACCAAGGCCTCGTCCGCGGCCCGCGCCCGCCGCGCGGCGCAGGACGCCCGCAAGCTCGCGCGCAAGAACCTGCTGAGCAACAACTCGCTGCCGGGCAAGCTCGCCGACTGCCGCTCGACCGACCCGCGCAACTCCGAGGTCTACATCGTCGAGGGCGACTCGGCGGGTGGCTCGGCCAAGTCCGGCCGCGACTCGATGTTCCAGGCGATCCTGCCCATCCGCGGCAAGATCATCAACGTCGAGAAGGCGCGTATCGACCGGGTCCTCAAGAACAACGAGGTCCAGTCGATGATCACCGCGTTCGGCACCGGCATCCACGACGAGTTCGACCTGTCGAAGCTGCGCTATCACAAGATCATCCTGATGGCGGACGCCGACGTCGACGGCCAGCACATCCGCACGCTGCTGCTGACCCTGCTGTTCCGCTTCATGCGGCCGCTGGTCGAGGCCGGCTACGTCTACCTCGCACAGCCCCCGCTGTACAAGATCAAGTGGGGCGGCAAGACGGGTGACGAGTACGTCTACACCGACAAGGAGAAGGAAGGCGCGCTCCGGCTCGGCGCCGAGCAGGGCCGCAAGATCAAGGACGACGCGATCCAGCGGTTCAAGGGCCTCGGCGAGATGAACGCCACCGAGCTGTGGGAGACCACGATGAACCCGGAGACCCGGGTGCTCCTGCAGGTGACGCTCGAGGACGCCGCCACTGCCGACGAGCTGTTCAGCGTCCTGATGGGCGAGGACGTCGAGGCCCGCCGCAGCTTCATCACCCGCAACGCCAAGGACGTCCGCTTCCTCGACGTGTGACCGAGGCCCCCTCGCCCCCCACTGCTCGCAGGCTCGCAGCGGGACCCTGCGAGGGGGCCGGACACAGCGTGACTGCCGCTCTTCTGCACCGAACCGTGGAGATCTGAACCGTGACCGAAACCCCCAGCCGCGACCGCGTCGAGCCGGTCGATCTCCAGCAGGAGATGCAGCGCAGCTACATCGACTACGCGATGTCGGTCATCGTCGGCCGCGCGCTGCCCGAGGTCCGCGACGGCCTCAAGCCGGTGCACCGCCGCGTGCTGTTCGCGATGTACGACCAGGGCTTCCGCCCCGACCGCGGCTACGTCAAGTGCGCCCGCGTCGTCGGTGAGGTGATGGGTAACTACCACCCGCACGGCGACACCTCGATCTACGACGCCCTCGTCCGGCTGGCCCAGCCGTGGGCCATGCGGTACCCGCTGGTCGACGGCCAGGGCAACTTCGGCTCCCCGGGCAACGACCCGGCGGCGGCCATGCGCTACACCGAGGCCCGGCTCACGCCGCTGGCCATGGAGATGCTGGCCAACATCGACGAGGACACCGTCGACTTCCAGCCCAACTACGACGGCAAGAACCAGGAGCCGCTGGTCCTGCCGGGGCGCATCCCCAACCTGCTGATCAACGGCTCGGCCGGCATCGCCGTCGGCATGGCCACCAACATGCCCCCGCACAACCTGCGCGAGGTCGCCGAGGCCGTCTTCTGGGTGCTCGACCACCCGGACGCCGAGCCGGAGGAGGCGCTCACCGCCTGCATGCAGCGCATCCCCGGCCCGGACTTCCCGACCGCCGGCCTCATCGTCGGCCGCGAGGGCATCGAGGACGCCTACCGCACCGGGCGCGGCTCGGTGCGCATGCGCGCCGTCGTCACCGTCGAGGAGGACGCCCGCGGACGGGTGCAGCTGGTCTGCACCGAGCTGCCGTACCAGGTCAACCCCGACAACCTGGCCGAGGCGATCGCCGAGGCGGTCAAGGACGGCCGGCTGCAGGGCATCAGCGAGATCGCCGACGAGTCCAGCGACCGCGTCGGCCGCCGGCTGGTCATCACCCTGCGCCGCGACGCCGTCGCCAAGGTCGTGCTGAACAACCTCTACAAGCACACCCAGCTGCAGACGACGTTCGGCTGCAACATGCTCTCGATCGTCGACGGCGTGCCGCGCACGCTGCGGCTCGACGAGCTGATCCGGCTCTACGTCACCCACCAGATCGAGGTCATCCAGCGGCGGACCCGCTACCGGCTGCGCAAGGCCGAGGAGCGCGCACACATCCTGCGCGGTCTGGCCAAGGCGCTCGACCAGCTCGACGCGGTCATCGCGCTGATCCGCAACAGCCCGTCGGCGGACGCCGCCCGTGGCGGCCTCATGGACCTCCTCGACATCGACGAGATCCAGGCCACCGCGATCCTCGACATGCAGCTGCGCCGGCTGGCCGCCCTGGAGCGGCAGCGGATCCTCGACGAGCTGGCCGAGCTCGAGGCCCGCATCGCCGACCTGCAGGCGATCCTCGACTCCCCCGAGCGGCAGCGGCAGATCATCCACGACGAGCTCGCCGAGATCGTGGAGAAGTACGGCGACGACCGGCGCACGAAGTTCGTGGCGAACGACGGCGACGTCTCCATGGAGGACCTCATCGCCGAGGAGGAGGTCGTCGTCACCATCACCCGCACCGGGTACGCCAAGCGGACGAAGAGCGACCTCTACCGGTCGCAGCGCCGCGGCGGCAAGGGCGTGATGGGGGCGGCCCTGAAGCAGGACGACATCGTCGACCACTTCTTCGTGGGCTCCACCCACGACTGGATCCTCTTCTTCACCAACAAGGGCCGGGTCTACCGGGCGAAGGCCTACGAGCTGCCCGAGGCCAACCGCACCGCCCGCGGCGCGCACGTGGCCAACATCCTGGCGTTCCAGCCCGACGAGCGGATCGCCCAGGTGATGCAGATCAAGGACTACGGCGTCGCGCCGTACCTGGTGCTCGCCACCGCCCGCGGTCAGGTGAAGAAGACCCGGCTGACCGACTTCGACTCCCCGCGCAGCGGCGGCGTCATCGCGATCAACCTCCGCGAGAACGACGAGCTGGTCGGCGCCGCGCTCATCGACTCGGATCAGGACCTGCTGCTGGTCAGCCGCAAGGCCATGTCGATCCGCTTCCGCGCGGACGACGACCAGCTGCGGCCGATGGGCCGGGCCACCGAGGGCGTCCGCGGCATCTCGCTCGCGCCCGACGACAACCTGCTGTCGATGATGGTGGTCGAGGACGGCGTCGACGTCCTCGTCGCCACCGAGCGCGGCTTCGCCAAGCGGACCGGCATCGAGAACTACCCGGCGCAGGGCCGCGGCGGCAAGGGCGTGCTCACCGCAGACCCGAAGGCCCGCAAGGGCTCGCTGGTCGGGGCGCTCGCCGTGCGGCTGGGCGACGAGCTGTACGCCATCACGTCCGGCGGCGGCGTCATCCGCACCCCGGTCAACGGCGTGCGGCACAACAAGGACCGCGCCACCATGGGTGTCAAGCTTATGAACTTGCCCGAAGACGTGTCGATCGTGGCGATCGCGCGGACGACGGACAACGACGAGCCCGCAGCCTAGTCTGGATGCGATGACGGAGGAGGCGCAGCGCCCGTGGCCCCGGGTCCGGTCGCTCCGCCTCCTCCGGTCACGCAACCACGGATCTGACCGGCGCCCGGGCGCCCCCGGCCGCGAGCCGGACCACCCGGGTACGAGAGAGCGGCGCAGGCCGCCGGGGAACGGGAGACTCGCATGAGCGACCGGACGCAGGGTTCGGTGCGCACCGGGGCCCGGCCTGGGGACACCAGCACGGCGCAGGGGCCGGCCACCGGCCAGGACGTCGTCGCGGACGGCCAGGCGCCGGTGACGGCCACGCAGTCGATCCCCGGCACGGGGACCCAGCGCGCTCAGGAGGCCGCGGTCGACGGCACGGTCCCGGTCGCGGGCGGCCCGGTCTCGACCACGGCGGGTGTCTCGACCACGAAGGCCCCGCCGGCGCGGGGCAGCGACGCCCCGGTCGCCCGCGGGACCGAGACCGCGCTCGCGGCACCCGCGGAGTCGGCCCAGGAGGGCCAGCTGGCGCCGGTCCAGGGTGCGGTCGCGGCGGGCAGCTCGGCTGCCGCCACGGGGACCGGCAAGGCGGCCTCCCCGAAGCAGCAGAAGGCGGCGCGCGGTCCGCGTCGTGCCCGCCTGCAGCTGCGGCACATCGACACCTGGTCGGCGCTGAAGATCTCGCTGGTCCTGTCGATCGCGATGTTCTTCATCTGGATGGTCGCCATCGGCATCCTCTACGGCGTCCTGTCCGGCCTCGGCGTCTTCGAGACGCTCAACGACCTGTTCGGCCAGCTCGGCACCGCGTCCGGCGCCGAGGGCAGCGGCGAGGTCATCACCCCGGGCATCGTCTTCGGCGGGGCCGCGGTCATCGGGGCGATCAACATCGTGCTGATGACCGCGCTGTGCACCGTCGCGGCGTTCATCTACAACATGTGCTCCGACCTCGTCGGCGGCCTGGAGGTCACCCTCTCCGAGCGCGACTGAGAAAGACCCCGTCCTCCCCGCCGCTCGCAGGCTCGCGGCGGTGCCCGGGACGGGGCGACGGCCCTCGCGAGCCGGCGGCCGGGGGACGGACCACCCCCCGGCGAGACCGGGGGAAGGGCCAGGTAAGCTGTCCGAGGTCCACGGGCCTGTAGCTCAGGCGGTTAGAGCGCATCCCTGATAAGGATGAGGCCGGAGGTTCAAGTCCTCCCAGGCCCACCCGTGTCCCGGCGCTACCGGCGTCACCCGGCCCCCTCCCGTACGGGAGGAGCGGTCGGGGCCCCTCGCAGCGAGGGGGGAACTCCCCTCGAGGAGGTAACCCGCGTGCTGAAGAGACTCGCCCTCGCGGCCGCCGCGGCCGGGGCACTGGCCCTGGTCCGCAAGCGCTCGGCCGGCAAGGCCGAGGCCGACCTGTGGCACGAGGCCACGAGCGGGTCGGTCAGCACTCCCGGCGCCCGCTGACCCGGCGGGGCGTCCGCCCCGCCCCGGGGACGTAGCTCAATTGGCAGAGCACCGCCTTTGCAAGGCGGGGGTTAGGGGTTCGATTCCCCTCGTCTCCACTCCCTCGACAGGCCTACTGACCTGCGATTCATCGGTTCCGGGCGACTCACCGGCGCGCCGCTGATCCGGCGCAGTCCGCAAAAAGTCCGCACCTCGTCCGCGCGTGGCCGCCCGCAGGGCGTCCAGTCGGTCGGCCACCTCGTCCAGGTCGTCATCGAACAGGTCGGCGTAGCGGTCCAGGGTCATGGCCGCCGACGCATGCCCGAGCATCCGCTGCACCGCCTTGACGTTGGCTCCCGCCTTGATCGCCAGCGAGGCCGCGGTGTGCCGCAGCTCGTGCGGCGTGAGCCCGGGCTCCCCGATGGCCCGCGCGGCGGCGTCGAACCAGGCGGCCCGGGCGTTGCGGTTGCGCAGCACCGCGCCCTGCGGCGACGGGAAGGCCAGCTCGTCCGCGGGGCGGTTCACCACCGTCCGGCCAGTTCGTCGACCAGGAAGCGTGGCAGCGGCACCGAGCGTCGGCCGTGGGTCCTGGAGGTGCCCAGACCAGGCGGGCGCCATCGACCTCGGTGACGGCCTCCTCGACCAGGACCGCCGGCGCAGCAGGTCGAAGTGCCGCACCCGCAGCGCCGCCAGCTCCGACCAGCGCAGCCCGCAGTAGCCCAGCACCAGCACGGCGACCCGGCCGGGCCCGGCGGCCTCGGCCAGCGCCTCCAGCTGCTCGGCGCTCAGATACCGACGGCGCTTCTCTCCCATCGCCGGCAGGGCCACGCCGAGGGCGGGGTTGACCGCCAGGCGCCGGTCGCGGACCGCGAGCCCGAGGACGCCGGCGAGAACGCCCTGGGCCTCAGGACCGACACCCCCGGACAGTCCCCGCGAGGACAGCTCCGTCAGCCAGGGCTGGACCTCGCCGTGGATCACCTGGATCAACGGCACGCCGGCCCAGCGGGGCAACACGTGGGTCCGCAGCACGTCGGCGTAGCGGCCCGGGTCGTGGGCTTGAGATTGATCTCCTCGGTGACCTTCGAGCGTGCCGGTCGACGAAGGTGCCGGTCTGCACCGCCGCGGTGACCTCGTCGAGCCCCCGCTGGGCGTCGGCCTTTCCGCTTGAAGTGACGGGCGTGCTCCTTTGCCGTGCTCGTCGCGGGTACCGGGGCCGGTGCGTGCCGTCGGGCCTCCGCGCGATCGACGCCATCACCGACCACCTCCATCTCGTCGATCCCCGGGGGCCTGTGCGAGCCGCGCTCCATGGCCGACGCGAGCACCGCGAGGGCCAGCTTGCCGTCGGTCGCTCGCTCGTTCAGCGGACGGACCGCACTCCGTGGATTGCTGCGACGCCGGTCCTTCGGCAGCTCACCGGCGGAACCGTCCGCAGCCTGGATCCCCGATTGGCCGCGGCCGCGTACACGAGGAGCCGCCGCTCGAGCTGTCTCAGCGACGGCCGAGGAGGTTGTCGCCGACGTTCTCCAGATGAGTGCGCATGGTCTTCTCGGCCCCGTCGGGGTCGCGGTCGCACAGCGCTTCCACGATCGCGGTGTGCTCGACGTGGTAGCAGCGGCGGCGTTCGGGGGTGGACGTTCGGCGCTTGAGGCTGCCCCAGACCGGTAGCTGCCGGGCGGTGTTCATGACGTCGAACATGTTCATCAGCAACCCGTTGTGGGCCGCCTCGGCGATCGCCCGGTGCAGCTTGGCGTCCCAGGACTCGAACGCCTCGAACTCGGCGCTGGCGCCGCCACCCTCGAGGCAGACGGTGATCCGGTTCAGGTCGGCCTGGGTGGCGACGCGGGCGGCCAGCGCGGCCACCGGCGGCTCGATCACCAGCCGCACCTGCATGATCTCGGCCGGGCTGGTGTCGGCCGGCGCATCGGCCCGTCGCTGCGCCAGCTCGCTGAGGAACGTGCCCCGCCCGACGTGGCGGAAGACCAGCCCCTCCTCCTCCAGCACGTCCAGCGCGCGACGGATCGCGCTACGCGGCGCGGACAGCCGCTCCACGAGTTCGCGCTCAGTGGGCAACTTCGCGCCGGGGACGAGGGAACCTTCCGCCGCCCCCTCGTCAAGGAGGGCGCGGAGTGACTGCTCGACGTTCAACACGCTCGCACTTTACCGCACTTGTACCAATCGAGACCAATAGTCCGAACGGGAACAGGCGGAGATCTTCTCTCGACATGGCGCGCGTCACCCCGTAGCGTCCCAGCCAGCCGAGCATTGGTCACAATGGTTTAGATTGGTTCAGACATGAAGATCGTGACGTTCTCCACCGGTACGGATCAGCGCGTGGGCGTCGTAGACGTCGAGCGCGGCGTGGTCCACGACGTCACCACCGCCCTCCCCGACGGCACCGACGTCCTGCAGCTGATCGAGGAGTGGGCCGAGCTCGGCCCGCGCCTGGAGCAGCAGGCCGCAGGGCTGCCAGAGCGCCCGCTGGATGCGGTGCGCCTGCTGGCACCGATCCCGGCGCCGCGGCGCAACATCTTCTGCGTCGGCAAGAACTACCGGGACCACGTCCTGGAGTTCGGCCGCAGCGGCTACGACAGCCCGGACCGCTCGCAGGCCATGCCCGAGGCGCCCGTGGTCTTCTCGAAGGCCACCACGTCGGTCACCGGCCCCTTCGACGACATCGACCCGCACCACGGCGTCACCAACGAGCTGGACTACGAGGCCGAGCTGGGCGTCATCATCGGCCGCGGCGGCCGCGGGATCACCCGCGAGCAGGCCTTCGACCACGTGTGGGGCTACACGATCATCGACGACTTCACCGCCCGGGACCTGCAGCGCACCCACAAGCAATGGCTGATCGGCAAGTCGCTGGACACGCACTGCCCGATGGGCCCCTTTGCCGTCTCCGCCGACGAGGTCCCCGACGTGACCGCGCTGGTGGTGGAGAGCTCGGTGAACGGTGAACCCCGCCAGAACGGGTCGGTCAAGGACCTCATCTTCGACATCCCGGAGCTGATCGCCACCATCTCCGCCGGCATCACGCTGCTGCCCGGCGACATCATCGCCACCGGCACCCCGGCCGGGGTCGGCATCGGCTTCGACCCGCCCAAGTTCATGACCAGCGGCGACGTCATCGAGATCTCCATCACCGGGCTCGGCGCGCAGCGCAACCGGATCGCCTGAGCCGGCCGGAACGACAGGAGAGACGACGTGAAGATCAACGGCAAGGAACTCGCGGTCGAGATCGACGGCCGGGGCCCGGCGGTGCTGCTGGTGCACGGCCTGGGCGGCACGACGAACTTCTACCAGGTGCAGGCCGACGCCCTGGCCGACCGGTTCCAGGTGATCCGGGTCGACTCGGCCGGCGCCGGCCGGTCACCCGTCGCCGACGGGATCAGCATCGCCGCGCACGCCGACGACCTGGCCGCGCTGCTCGACGAGCTCGGGGTGGCCAGCGCCGTCGTCGTCGGGCACTCGATGGGCACCCTGGTCGTGCGGGACCTGGCGGCCCGCTACCCGGACAAGGTGTCCGCCCTGGCGCTGTTGGGTGCCGTCCGGGAGCCGGCCGAGCCGGGCCGGCAGGCCCAACGCGACCGGGCCGCCCTGCTCCGCGAGAAGGGCACCGCCGCCGTCGCCCCGGCCGTCGTCGCCAACGCCCTGTCGGAGACCACCCGGCGAGACAAGCCCGAGGTGGCCGCCTTCGTCCGGGAGCTGATCACCCGCCAGGACCCGGAGGGCTACGCCCGCAACTGCGAGGCACTCGCCGCCGCCACCGACCCCGGGCCCATCGACCCCAACCTGCCGCTGCTGCTCGTGACCGGCAGCGACGACAAGGTCGGCCCGCCCGAGGCCAGCCAGGAACTCGCCGCCGCCCACGGCAACGCCACCGTCGAGATCGTGCCCGGCGTCGGCCACTGGACCGCTCTCGAGGCCGCCGGCCCGGTCACCGACCAGCTGCTCGAGTTCCTCTGAGCAACTCCGAGCTGCACCGCACCCCCGCTTCCGCAGAACCGTCAATCGCGCCCGGTCGGGCGCACCCGGGGCGCCGGCGACCCGTCCGGCGTGCCCCTCACCGCGAAGGAGATTCACCGTGCCCGTCCCCACCGACAAGACGCTGTTCCGCAACGTCAGCATCCTCGACTCCACCGGCGCCGACCCCTATCCCGGCGACGTCCTGGTCGAGAACGACCGCATCGCCGCCGTCGGTACCGTCGACCCGGCGCAGATCGGTGACGCCCGGGTGGTCGAGGGCCGCGGCCGCACCCTGATGTCCGGGCTGTGCGACGCCCACACCCACTTCACCTGGAACAACAGCGCCGACCTCGACGGCCTGGGCACCATGCCGGTCGAGGAGCACCTGCTGTTCGCCCTGGAGTCCGCCCGCACCTACATCGACTCCGGCTACACCATGTGCCTGGGCGCGGCGTCGGCGAAGGACCGCCTCGACGTCGTCTGCCGCGACGCCATCAACGCCGGCCGCTTCCCCGGCCCCCGCTACCTCGCCAACGGCCCGGAGATCGCGGTCACCGGCGGCGCGCTGATCAAGAGCATCACCAAGTTCGCCGACGGCCCCGAGGGCATGCGCAAGGCCGTCCGCGAGCTCATCGAACTCGGCGTCGACCAGATCAAGCTGTCCATGACCGGCGAGGAGATCACCGGCACCCAGCGCGCCGAGGACACCTACTTCTCCGACGAGGAGACCGCCGCCGCCGTCACCGAGGCCCACCGCCGCGGCAAGCGCGTCTGCGCCCACGCCCGCAGCGCCGAGAGCGTGAAGATGTGCGTCCGCAACAAGGTCGACATCATCTACCACGCCTCCTTCACCGACGCCGAGGGCATGGACATGCTCGAGGCCAACAAGGACTGGGTCTTCGTCGCCCCCGGCCTCAACTGGCTGATCGCCACCCTCTACGAGGCCGAGTCCTTCGGCTTCCCGCAGGAGGCCGCCGAGGCCGTCGGCTACAAGCGGGAACTGGACATGGCCGTCAAGGGCCTTCGCGAGATGCACCGGCGCGGTATCAAGGTCCTGCCCGGCGGCGACTACGGCTTCGCCTGGACCCCCCACGGCACCTACGCCCGCGACCTGCAGCACTTCGTCGAGCTGCTCGGCTTCACCCCGATGGAGGCGATCATCTCCGCCACCGCCTGGGGCGGGGAGATCATGCTGCGCCCCGACGAGCTCGGCAAGGTCCAGCCCGGCTACCTCGCCGACCTGATCCTCATCGACGGCGACCCGCTCGCCGACATCACCATCCTGCAGGACCACTCGAAGATCAACTACGTCATGAAGGACGGCCGGTTCCACAAGCAGCACGCCGAGGACGACCACACCGTGCCCGCCCCTCGGGCGGCCGACCTCGTGCACGACATGGCCGCGCCCGTGGTGGCACACCGGCCCTGACGACGATCACGGTGCCGGCGACCAGCCCACCCTGGTCGCCGGCACCCCTGACCGGGGAGCCCACCGATGACCCTGCTGATCTGCCGCACCTGCCCCCGCTACGACCCCCGCGCCACCGGTGACTTCGGCCGCCGGCTGACCGCCGCCATCGCCCAGGTCGCCGACAACGAGCCCGGCACCACCGTCGCCATCCGCAACGTCCAGTGCCTGGGCGGCTGCCCCGACGAGGGCGTGGTCGCCGTCGACGGACCGCAGAAGGCCCGCGTCCGCTTCACCGGCCTCGACGAGTCCGACGCGAAAGCGGTCTTCGCCGCCGCGGCCGCCCACGACGCCTGCCCCACCGGCGCACCCGACGACTGGGAGATCCCCGCCGAGCTCGCCGACCGGATCAGCTCGGTCACCCTCAAGCGGACCCCACAGCCGTACAGCGGCGACCCCGGCGCGCCGCGACACGTTCCCCTCCGACGGACGGCGGGGCGGTGGGTCATCGAGCCGCATCGGCGGTGAGCCGGCTGCTCCCCGCGAATGCCCTGGTCAGGACTCTCAGTCACAGCCCACCGCGCCAACCACCCCGAGATCGCTTTCGCAAGGCGGGGGTCAGGGGTTCGATTCCCCTCGTCTCCACGTTGCGATGTCGCGGGACACCGTTCACAGGTGTCTCGCGACATCGTTCACGTTGAGGCCTGTGGT
>NZ_JALPKQ010000045.1:0-40371 GCF_051383655.1 Geodermatophilus sp. CPCC 205761 | reverse complement strand
TGACGTCGCACCATCGAACACCTCCGTGATCACGGGGTGTTGCGACGACCGGTTGAGTCCGCCCTGCGACCCGCGGTCGGTGTGATGCACCGTTCCCGCGGCTGGCCTGCGGGCGGTGATGGCCATGCCGACCGCATCGAGGACCAGCTCGGTGCGCAGGTGGTCGGCCATCGCCCAGCCGACCACTCTGCGGCTGAAGGCGTCGACGACGACAGCCAGGTAGACGAACCCCTCCCAGGTGCGCAGGTAGGAGATGTCGGCGACCCACAGCTGGTCGGGTGCGGCCGCGGTGAAGTTCCGCTCGACCCGGTCCGGTGCGGGTCGCGGTGGAGACCGCGCGGCGGCCGTACTTGCCGCGCCGGCGCCGGTGCACGCCTTCGATGCCGCCGGCGCGCATCAACCGGGCGACCCGCTTGCGGTTCCAGGCGTGCCCGCGGTCGCGGACCTCGGCGGTCAGCCGGCGGGCGCCGTAGATCCGGCGGTGCTCGACCCAGGCTTCCCGGGCGGCCTCGATGGCATAGGCCTCCTCGACCTCGGCGGCCGTCGGGCCGCCGGCGCGGGCGGCCCAGGCGTAGAAGCTGGTGGGGCTGATCCGGAACACCCGGCAGAGACGGCGCACGCCGTAGCTGGTCTTCTCCGCGGCGATGAACTCGCAGACCAGTCCGCGGCTCACCGGCCCGTCTCCCGAGCGAAGAAGACCGCGGCTTTTTTCAAGATCTCCCGCTCGACTTCCAGCTCGGCCACCTTGCGCCGCAGCCGGGCCAGCTCCATCCGCTCGTCGGCGCTGAGCGCGGCCGGCCCATCGGCCCGCTGGCGGCGCTCGGCGGCGACCCAGTTGCGCAGCGTCTCGTGGTTGATCCCGAGCTCGCCGGCGACCTCGCGGACGCTACGTCGGCTGTCGAGGACCAGCTGCGCGGCTCGCTGCCGGAACTCCTCGGGGTACTTGCTCCGTCGGCCCACCCGGGCCCTCCCTCCTTGGCTGGTGCCAAGTCTGGAGGTGTTCAGCCAACGGGGGTCACTTCACAGACGTGTCCGCGCGCTACGGAACTGACAGGCTCATCGGGCACGGTCAACCGGAGTAGGAGCAGTCCCCTCGATCCCAAGAGTCAAGACACTCGCGATCACCTAGCGGTCCGCCTCGGGCCAGGCGTCAGGGCACGAAGAGACGCATCACCTGATGCTCGGCGGACGTGCCGTTCTCCACTTGCAGCTCAAAGTTGGAGGTCACCAGCCCGCTGGTGCCGCTCCAACGACCGGCGCCCTCTACCTGCCAGATCACCGCCCCTCGCAGCGTGCCGCTCTCTGCAGAAGGCTCCAGGACTCCGGACCCCACGGTGGACAGCCGCAGGACCCCGCCGTTGAAGGCCATTTCGCCTTCTTCGAGGAAGTGGGTGTCGTCGGTCATCGACACGTGTGTCTCGTATGAGGCTTCAGCGTCAGCTGCGGAGGCGTCGCCTTCGATCAGGGTGACCGTGCCGGAGCCGGATTTGACGTCGAATGAGGGGGGTTCGCCGGAGGGTGCCGCGGCCTGCGGTTCGAAGCGGAGGAGCAAAGTCTGCCGTCGCATGGCAGCCATCCCAACAGTCGTAGATATCTGGCAGGACATCACTGAGGCTAAGAGCGGCGCCGGTTGGGTAAACGCTCGTCGTCGTGGCGGATCACGGTCTCAGGACTGTCTCGCGGGGCGTGACGATGAGTCAGGGGATCGGTACGAAGGGCGCGCCCAACCGCCCCGAGGACCAGGGCTCAGCACGAGGAACAGGCAGGCGTCTCGAACGCCACCGACTCGCCTGTCTACGCGGACGACGGCGCGCCCCCGGACGTATCAACGGCGGCTGAAGTGTGACCCCCTGGCGGCGGGCGGGTTTTACGGCTTGTCGCCAGGGGGTCAACTTTTCAGCCGTCGTTGACAAGAGTCCAGTGCCTTCAGAGTCTTCGCGGACAGACGGCCCACCCCGAGAGATCGACCCGCATCGCGTTACGCAGTTCGTTCCAGTCACTCATCGGGAAGTCGAGCTGTGGCGCCTCAGGAAGGTCGGGCCCCCGGGGACAATCGCCTCATTCGCCTCGAGGAGCTTGTCCGCCTCCGCCAGCAAGGCGACATACACGCGCATGAGGGGCTCCACGACTGCCCCCGGCGCGAAGACCGATGACTGCCCAGGTCGGCTAGCCAACGTCGGTGTCAGCGGCGCGCACCACGACGCCCTTCGAAGACGCGGAGCTACCAGCCGGCGGCGGTCACGTCCGCCGCCTGGAGGTGTCCCTCCACGACCTTGAACTGATCTGGGTCGAGGTAGCTGGGGTTGCTCCCTGCCGCCATCCGGATGAACTCGGCCTTCCGTAACTCAGCCTCCTGCATCAGGTCAACGCGCAGCGCGGGAGTCGACAGCGGCACCACCTTGATGGGGACTCCCGGCGCGAGCCGGCGCATCTTCACCAGATCACGCCAGTACCGGCCGGCGCCGCGGCTGTTGTCGTCTACGACGCCCGTGAGCTCTCCTAGGGCAAAGATCCCGGGCTTATCTGACCCGCTCAGCCACAAGAGACACCGCTGGCCTGGTGCCATCAGTTCCAGGCGGTAGCTCTTGCGCAGAGGAACCCAACCGCCAACCTTGAAGGGGCCCTGCTGCTCCCACTGTGAGAGAAGGTCGTACGTCCGTGGGTTCGCCTTCAGGACCCAGCAGGCGATGTCAGTCATGGTCAGGCGGGCAGACGGCACGGTGTCACTCCCCGGTCGGTGTTGCCAGACATCTCCTCTTCTGGCCGGACTGAGAGTGTGACTCGCACCTCATCAGCCGACGCGGCCGTATCTCCTCAGTACCCTGGAGAGGCTGGGCTGGCGGGTCTGCATCGCGCCGACGCTGGGCAGCGGCACGCGTAGCCCGAAGGCAAGGAAAGTACACAGGTCGCCAGGAGTGCGAATCCCAACGGCCCACTGGAGTCGGCCTCGGAAGTTGTCCCATCGGCGAAGCTGATCGCCGCTGATCTCAAGGGATGGCCGCGAATAGCCTGGGCGTCCGGGTCCGACTCGACGACGGCGGCCGGGTCGGCCTAATTGGGCTGGATGTCAAACTCATCGCTGAAGCCGGCGGCCTGCACGGCTGGGGCGGTGTCCAGGTTGCCCGGCTCCACCTCCAATCCGCTGGCGGCGGGCCCCGTAGCGCTTGCCGCACCCGCGCTAAAAACCACACTCGCGGCCACGATGACACTCACGACCGCTCCCCGGGCGCTCCAGCGTCGACCTGCCTGGGACATCACGGTTCCCCCATCCCGGTGATGCGCCGACGCCATCGCCGCCGCTGCGCGGCAGCGTCTCGCACGCCGTCGGCGTGTCACAAACCGTTTACCCCGCCAGCTGTGAGAGCGGCGGTTACAGCTCGAACACCTCTTCGCAGGTGACCACCCGCTCGCGCGCCGGGATGGCCGCGCACAGGCAGTGAGCCAGGACATCTATGCGAAGGGACATGGGTTGCGACCGTCGGCGATGCGCCACCGTCCGTCGGTCTGTGGGTGACGACGCCGAGGCGGTGGAGCGCGGACACCGCGAGTCTCATCCTCAGCGGGGGCGTACGGGCTGGCGGATTCGCAGGGACGACATGCCCGAGCCCTCAGCGGATCCGGACCCCTCGGACGTTCAGTGGGTTAGTTGCCAGCGGCGCGGAACTGCTCGACGACGTCAGCCTTGATGCGTCCCCGGGCACTGACCTCGATACCCTTCCCAGCCGCCCATGCGCGGACAGCGGTCGGGTCGAAGCCCGAGTGGGACGTCTTGCCGGTGGTGGCAGAGCGGCGTCCGTCGCCCGAAACCCTTCGAGCAGCGTGGACGTACGGGAAAGCGCCTCACGCAGCGCGGTGGCGTTCTCGTGCGACAAATCAATCTCGTATTCGGTCTTGTCCAGGGCGAAGTTCACTGTCGTGTCGGCCGATTCGCCGGTCAAATCATCGACCAGAACGACCTGAGTCTTGGTAGCCACAGCAACAAGGGTTCAGACAGGCTTTCTCATTGTCAACTTGGAAGTCGTGAACTATCAGCCCTAGAAGGCGGGTGTCCGTCCCCGGCGCGGCCCCCTCAACAGTCCTGCACCAAGCTAGGCCACGACGACTGCACCCCCAACTGCGCCCGCCGGAGCAGTTCGCGGGCACCACCAGCCCTGAGCCGGACCCAGCCACGCAGGCCTGGATCGAGGCGTTCATCGTCGAGCAGTAGGCCGCCAGCTGGTCGCTGCACGAGCTCGCCAAGCTGACGGTAAAGCTGGCCTCGGCTGAAGGCCCCTGCGCCTGGCGCCAGCCGGCCCGGTAGGGGGCGATGATCGGCAGCCGGCCATGCACGGTCGCCTGGGTATTACCGTGGACACGAGAACCTCTAGCGAATGTGGGGCTTCGACAAGCCATACCCCACTCGGAGTTTCTCCTGCGTTCAAACCGGACCGGGGGCAGTCCCCTATCACCAACGTCCCGGTCAGGTACATCTAGATAGGCGGGCTTTGGCGGCCCGCGCAGCGGTACGGCGATGACCGGGCGCCGGCTCCGCGGAGTGTTCGAGCTCGTCCGCTTCGGGATCGTCCTTCCCTTCGAACTCGTCCTCGGCGGACTCGTCTCCCCATGTCGACTCGTCCAACACCCAATTGCTCCCGAATCGTCACGGTGCGGCGTACGGTCCTGTTCAGAGCCGCTGGCCGACGGCCGCCGCCGAGCGCCGACGCGCTCCAGAACAGGGATCTCGGCGAACTTCAGGTGGCAGCCGTGGCCTCCAGCAGCGTCCCGGAGCACACCCGGCGGCATGTAGTGGTACTGGCCGTAGCGCTAGCGGTTCCCGTCGCTTGGTTGGTGGTGAGCACCGGCGCGTGCCTGTCCGACGGTTCGCTGGTGTATCCGGAGGGAAGCGGTTCCTGGGGCGATAGCGTTCCGGTGCGGCGCGTGTACGGCGACAGCACGCTGCGGCAGGACGATCGCATCATCGCAGTCGACGGCATCCCCTTACAGCGATGGGTGTCCGGCGGCGGCACGCATGACACCCGCCACCCGGGAGAGACTGTCAACTACGTCCTGCAGCGCGACGGCACCCGGCAGGATCGAGCGGTACTGCTCACTGAGTACCCGCTTTTGGAGGCGGTGCGGGCGAACATCGTCGTCGCGTCCGCGCCGTTGGTCATGCTCATGGTCGCCGGATTCGTCTACTGGCACAGGCCACGGGAGCCTGCGGCCCGGCTGATGCTCGCCGGCGCCGTGCTCTTACCTCTCTACGCCACGGCGTGGCCGGTCGGTCTGCAAGTCATCGACCTCGCCGGGGGATGCGGACCTTGGCGATACATCGTGGCAGATCTCGCCGCCGCGGCGATGTGGGCCGTCCTGTTGCATCTCGCGCTGGTCTTTCCCGATCCGCACCCCGCAGTGGCAATAAGTCGCTGGGTGCCGTGGGTCGCATACCTCGTGCCGCCTCTGCTCTACGCCGCCCAGCTGGCGCTGACGCTGCCCGCCGCCGGGGATCCGCTCGCCCGTCTGGAGCGGCTCCTCCTCGTGTCGGCGCCGTCCGCCTTGGTCATACCTGCCCTCGTCGCGGGCTTTTTGGTGGCCGGATACCGCCGGTGCAAGGACCCCGCCATCCGCCGGCCGCTGCAGTGGATCTACGTCAGCTTTCTGCTCGCACTGGTCCTATACGTCGGCCTGGGCCAGGTGCCGGACTGGCTCGGTGGCGAGCCGCTCTTGGACTGGCGATGGGTGGTGCCGTTGCTGCTGCCGATGCCCGTCGCCCTCGGCGCAGCCGTCCTGCGTTACCGGCTCCTTGACATTCAGGTCATCGTTCGCCGGTCGGCGGTCTACGTGACCCTGACCACAGCTCTCTTCTCATTGTCCCTGGCCGCGGTCGCCGTCTTAACCATGGCCCTCCCGGGCCAAGAGATCGCCCGGAGACCTGAACTGGCCGTATTCATTGCAAGCCTGGTCACGGTGCTGTGCATAAATCCGCTGCATCGCTGGCTGCACCGCACTGTCTCGCGGCTTCTGTTCGGCGCTCGGCACGATCCCTTCGAGGTCGTCTCTAGGCTTGAAGGGCTCAGCACCGCCAGCCGTCCTGAGCAAGTGGTCACCGACGCAGTGCACGATCTCGCCACATCGCTGCGACTCCCCTACGTCGAGCTCCGACTGCAGCACCCCAACGGTGGGCCCGAGACCGTGGTCCGATATGGCGAGCCTCAGCAGCAACCACTGGAGCTGCCCCTGCAGCGGGCCGGCGCCTCCGTCGGAAAGCTGCTGCTCGGGGTCGGCCGGAGTCAAGAGCCCTTCGGTCCGGCCGACCGGCGCCTCTTGGAGGCAGTGTCGGCCGAGTTCAGCGGTGTCGCCCACACCGCGCTGCTCGTGCACGCCCTGCAGGCCAGCCGCGAACGGCTCGTCCTCGCACGGGAGGAGGAACGACGCCGACTCCGCCGTGATCTGCACGATGGTATCGGCCCCACTCTGGCCGCCACACTCATGCAGCTCCAAGCAGCGCGGGCCACGCAAGGTGAGTCGGAGTCCCTCCCAGAGTTGACGACCCTTGAGACAGGAATCCGGCAGGCCCTCGCCGATCTCCGGGTGATCGTCGACAACCTTCGCCCCCCATCACTGGACGAGCTGGGACTCGTCGACGCGATACGCGAGCGTGCCTCCGGCTTCGCAAGCAAGTCCCCCCGGGTAGATGCTGCGCATCGGCCTCGAGTTGAGGTCCACGCAGAGGGCCTCTTAACCAGCTTGCCCGCCGCGGTCGAGGTGGCCGCGTTCCGCATCGCGGTCGAGGCCGTCACTAACGCCGCCCGCCACTCCGGCGCCACCCACATTGAGGTACGTCTCCGGGGCAACGGTTTCGTCGACCTGAAGGTCCGGGACAACGGGACCGGCCCAGCCCCCTCGTCATTCACGTCCGGAGTGGGCCTGCAATCGATGGCTGATCGAGCCGCCGAACTCGGAGGGATGTGCACCGTCACCCATGACGAGACGGGCGGCACGGTGGTCCACGCGCTACTGCCGCTAAGTCCAACTGTCACCGATGCTCCGCTGCCGACACAAGGCACGCCCTCTTAACCAGGGTGCCCTGGGCACTGGCGGTCGAAGCCCGACTGCGCCGGGACGGTGGCCCCATGACGCCGGGACCAGCAGGGCGGGATACTCGGCGACACGCCCAACGCGGAGGGGAGCATCGACATGCAGCCCCGGCCCCATCCAGCCACCGCACCAGGCACTCTGGTCGATAAGCCGGAGGACTCGGTCGCGTCGGGGGCCAGCCCTATTCGCATCCTCCTCGCCGACGACCATCCGACCTTCCGGGAAGGCCTGCGCGCCATGCTGGGCACTCTTCCCGGAGTCGCCGTCGTCGGGGAAGCCGGGACTGGGAACCAGGCTGTCACGGCCGCAGCGACGCTCCGACCGGACCTCGTGGTCATGGACCTTCACATGCCCGAACTCAGCGGCATCGACGCCACCCGGCTCATCACCGAGACGGATTCGCACATCGCCGTACTGATCCTCACGATGTACGAGGACGATGACTCAATTTTCGCCGCCATGCGTGCCGGCGCTCGGGGCTATCTCCTCAAGACCGCCGACCGCGACGAGGTCCTGCGGGGGGTGACCGCTGTTACCCACGGCGAGGCCATCTTCGCCCCCGGAGTCGCCGAACGGGTCCTCGCCTACTTCGCCAACGGCAGCGCCCCCAGCCAGCCCCCCTTCCCAGAGCTCACCGACCGAGAACGTGAGGTCCTCGACCTGATCGCAGCTGGCCTCGCCAACCAGGCCATCGCAACCACCTTGCACATCACCTCGAAGACGGTCCGCAACCACATCTCCAGCATCTTCGCAAAGTTGCGCGTGGCGGACCGCAATCAACTGATCGTGCGGAGCCGCGAACAAGGATTCGGCCGGACTGCTCCGTCCCCCTGAGACGGCCTCGATCGCAGTATGCGGCTTCGCCAGCACAATGCAGCCACGCACCGACCCACCGCAAGCGTCGGCACCGGCTGGACTCCTGCGCTCCAGCACCTCCTTCACAGCCTCCTTAGGACAACTGATGAGCGCCCCGGGGGACCAGAGTCCTAACGTCTGAGCGGGCACCCCTCCGAACCTTCCCGCCCATCTCGGGTCTCGCGTCTCATGTGCTTGGGCGCCGCCACCACGGATCCTGAACGCGGCGGAAGAACAGGGACTGCCGGGGAGCCAGCCAGTCTTGATTCCGTTCGAGCGGGCGCTTGCGGTTGCCGGTCAGTACGAGTGCCCGGCCACCACTCGACGCCCACAGCAAGCGGGGTGCATCTTCATTGCGCCCATGAGACTCAGGGGGCATGCCAGAATGAAGCGACTTGCAGCAGTTGCCACGGCGGTCGCGAGTCTAATGCTCATCGGCACAGGGGAAGCTCAAGCCGCGCCGAGGAATCACGACGAAGCGGGCTTCTCAAGCTCGCAGACCAACTACAGCGGATTCGGGCCGCCATCGTCGTGCCCAACTCCCGGAAGGTACGAAACCGTAATCTGCGCCCGACCATACGGTTGGCAGCCCGGGCACGAGCCTTCGGAGGGCCGCGGAAGCGCCGCTCCCCGCCCTGCACCTGAACAAGGCTACCCAGGCGGTGGGCGCGGTAGCGACTCGCTGGCGAATGAGCCAGACCCGTCCAACGGTACAGATGCCTGCAAGGCACCGGCACCCAACTTCGACTGGCTCGATGAGCTCACCGTCGAAGACTTGATGAACGCGGGGATTTTGGACGAGGCCCTTTTAGCCGCCGCACGTCGGGCCGGGGTGTCTGTCCAGCTCAGCCACACCTACGGGACGGATCCGTGGCTCACCGACCACTGGCTACCAGGAATGCTCGTGGTCTTGGATAACACGGCGGGCGCCGCGGCCGGATACCAGCTGGCCCGCGACTTGGCCGTCCAAGCCCTTACCCGACCGACCCCAGGCCTCGCTCGACCAGACGTGCAGGATCCCAACTTACGCAAGATTGTGGACGCGCTGTACAAACCAGGCGCCACCGTGGGGAATGGAAGCACGGCGGATGCAGTGTGGTTTGAACTCCTCACGGGTAATCCCGTGAAGGGCAAGCGACACATTGACAAGGCCGTGACGTCGATCAATGCTCTACAGAAGTGGCTGGATGCCAATCCCGGCGCACCTGCGGCGGAAGTAGCTGCTGCGAGAGCATTAATTCAAGACCTCGGCCGCGCTCTTGCACGTGATCCTCGACGTTGCTATAGCAAGTAGTCGACTCTAAACGCCAGGAACTCCGCCTCCAAGTCAGATGGGAGGTAAGAGCAACCCGTGCGCGTGCACGTCCTGCAGACCTCATGGCGCGGAACCCCTACAAGTCGCGCTCTGAGTCCGGGTGCTCATCTGACTTTGACCTTTCATGTCGGCAAAAGCATGCATCAGTCAAGCTCAGAGAGGAGGTGAGCAGTATGGTGGAGCCAGTCACGACGACCATCCTGATGATGGTGATGGGGAAGTTGACAGCCGTCCCTGTCGCAGTTGCTACACACGGAACCGCAGCAACCGCAACCCTGTCCGCGAAGGCCCTCGCGGCGAAGATTGCCGCAGCCATGTTCTGAACCGTATGCGGAGCGAGAGGAGGAGGCGACCTTCAGTGAGGTCCACGGGAGACTCACACTGCCTCCTCCTCTCGTCGCCGGTGGAGGCCACCACGGTGGCACCGAAGACGACTCAGGCCGTCCTCCCCAAGGAGGACGGCCTGAACATCGGGCCGAAGCTGAGGGGACTCACCCCTGACCCGACACTGCCGAGGGGGCTGGTGGTCATACACGGGTGGCCGCCGTGATTCACCAGTGCAGGTCAGAGAGCCCTGTAGTCATGGACGAACGCCATGGATCGGTCCCGAACGAGGGGGCTTGACTACCGTCGAGGCACCCGTCCTGAGGCAGCCGAACCCGGTACGGTTCCCGACACAGCTCCCCCTTCCTCACGGGCGCCCGTGAGGTCAAGGGAATTCACGGGACACGGCAGAGGGGCTGTCGTTCGATCGCGGCAGAATCGTGCGGCTGGCGGCGCGGCGTTAGGCGAGCAGTACCGCGACCGTCCCGACCCCCAGGGCTGCTGCCGCAGCCGTTCACCCTGCGGCAAGCTGCGATCCCTGTACGGGGCGGTCGCCGGCGTGGACGTCGGCGACCTGAAGCCGGACAGCTTCGCCGGCGGATGGAGCCGCAGCTGCACGACACCGGGAGGACGACGGAGCGCGTCGTCGGGCGCCCCGCCGCCCCCTACCGGCGCAGCTCTCCGACCGGTCGGGCGGCTGAGGCCCGGTTCGGCCTCATCAACACCGCCCGGCTCGCCGGGGAAGGGCGCACATTTGGCGGCGCTCCGCCTCCGACCCCCTGCCGACTCTGGGAGACTGACCCGCTCGGCCCGCGCAACTGCTCACTGTGATGTCGATCAATCCGGGCGGAGGTGCCGCACGATGCGCTTCTGGCAACGCTGCGATCCGGCTCCGAACCCCTGGCGATGGAGGAACACCGACTGCGGACGACCGCCTGGTTCTGGCGAAAGGGGTTGGGAATGCCATCGGAAAATCCCCTGATCGAGGCCGGTCGTACGATACGCGCCTTCCTCCCCAGCATCCTCGACGACCGCGCCGAGGACTTCGATCGTCGTCTCCTCGTCCAATTGCGCGAACGGAATGTCAGCGGCGTCGAGGACGTGCTCCAATCCTCGCCGAAGGTGATCGACTGGGTCGGCGACTTCACCGCACATGGGATTCCACCCGAGGTGGCGCTACTCGCCGAGCGCGACGGCGGCTACCAGGCCGCGCCGGGACGAGGAATCCCGTCACCTGTGCCGAGGTACGAATGCCCTGTTGATCACCTCTACGTGTGGTATCGCGTCGATCCCCGCGAGCGGGTCAGGGAATGCCCCGACCATCCCGGTCGACTTCTGGTCCGGGTCTGATGGCCATTGACAAGTTCACGGAGTCGGTCGGCTCCAAGCTCGGCGAGCGGGCTGCCGGCCTGCTCACGAGCGCTCCGATCGTGTACGCCGGCGCCGGCCTCCTCGTCTGGCTGGTCTCCGTCGGGCCCGGGGACGGCTGGTCCCGCCTGAAGGCCTGGAGCACGGGTCAGGACTCCGGCCGACTGCTGGTCTGGGCGGCGGCCGCGCTCGTCGCGGCAGGGGCGGCCGCCGCGGTGGTGCAGCGCTTCGTCCCGTCGACCATCCGACTGCTCGAAGGATACTGGCCTGCGCCGTTCCGCCGGTTGGCCACGCGCCTGGCTCGGCGGGCCTGGTCCGAGCGGGAGAAGGCGGCCACGACCCTGCGGGGGCTGAGCCCGGCCATCCAGTCGGGTGCGGCGTCGATCACCGACGAGCGCCGGTACGTCGAAGCCGATGCTCTGCGGGCACGCATCCCCTCGCAGCCGGCCTGGACCATGCCCACCCGTCTGGGGAACATTCTTCGGGCCGCGGAGACGCGGCCGATGGACAAGTACTCCCTCGAACCGATCAAGTTGTGGCCGGCCATGTGGCTCGTGCTGCCGAACGACGTCCGGCAGGAACTGATCGCGGCGCGCGCACGCCTGGACAAGGCGACTGCCGGTGTCCTGTGGTGCCTGCTGGGTGGGGCCTTCGGCGCGCTCGCCTGGTGGGCCGCGCCGGCCGCACTGGTGGCGGCCATCGCCGCCTACCGGTTCTGGGTCCTGCCGGCTGGGACCGACTACGCCGACCTCTTCGAGGCGGCATATGACGTCCACCGGTTCGACCTGTACAAGGCGCTACACATCCCTCTGCCCGCCGATGCAGCCGTCGAGCAGTTGTCGGGAAGCAGCTTGACCGAACTCGTCTGGCGAGGGCGCGACGACGCAGGTCTCGTCTTCGCTCATGGGGGAGAGGACGCCCGCGCAGACGATCACCCCGAGCCGCGTGGCCTCGGAGCCCTCGACGGTGGGTGGCTGCTGCTACTGAGGCCGGGGCGTCGTCGCCGTCGGGGTCAGACCCCCAGGTAGATGAACGGTGCCCAGAAGTACGGCGACCGGTGGGCGTGCGCTCGTTCCCACAGCCGCCTGGTCTCCGCCGGCACGTCCGTTCCTGCCAACTCCGGGCTGCGCGGAAACCGGTCGCGCTTCTCGGCGTTCGTGCTGTCGCGGACCCACTGCTGTGCGCGCCTGAGCGCTTCGGCCGGGTCGAGCCCGTCTGCCCGCCACAGTTCGTAAAACCGAACCATGAGCGCCATGGTGCTCGCGTCGGACACCGACCACAGGGAGCCGACGACCCCGGCGACCCCTGCCTGGAACAGGCTGGTGGGCAGGTTCACGACCTCGTCCGGGATCTGCGTGCCGGGCACCGCCGTCTCGCAGGCGGAGAGCACCGCCAGACGGGCGTGCAGAGACTCGTCGGCCAGGAGTGCGCGGGCGGTCAGGCGCTCATTGGAGGCGAGGACGATCCCGCTCTCCAGCGGATTGAGCAGGTCGGCGAGGGCATGGCAGGCGAAGTGCAGGACCGGGTAGTCCGCCAACAGAGGCACCACCGACGAGAGGGTGGCCTCCGGCCCCGAGACGCGGCGGGATCGGGAGAAGTGCTGGATGGCCGCATCGACCTCCGGTCCGGCCGAGGGCAGCGGACCGGCTGCCACCGGTCGTGGATCATCGACGGCGAGAACGCCGTCGGCGGGAACGGTGCCCGCGCGAGCCCGCGCGGCCGTGAGAGCCCGAGCATTGGGCGCGTAGGTCAGGACCAGGTCGTCGAGCGCATAGCGTCTGCCGGTCGGTGCGTGCGCGTCGTCGGTCCACGCGGCGTGCAGCGGGAGCAGCCCGAGCAGGCCGCCCGGAACGAGCACGGCCCGACCGGCCGCCGCCAGCATCTCGACCAGAGGCCCCATCAGGACGTCCCAGAGCCAACGCGTGGTCGATCCGAGGACAGCGATCCAGTCGTCGGGCCGCTCGCGGCGGCGCACGTAGGCACTCACATAGCGGCGCACCTGCGTCAGCACGACTCCTGAAGTCAACTGCGGCAGCCACAGTGGCGAGAGAGAGCCATCGGCGACGACGAGGCCGAGGCCGCCCGGCTCGGCGGCCGCCACGTAGGCGAGGACGGGCGCTGCCGACGTTACGTCGTCCAGATCGGCAGGCCTGAGGAAATCCTCGTACCCCGGGACCTTCCGGATCGACGAGACGGCGGCGTCGAGGTCCCTGCGGGCTCGCGGCATCTCCTCGAGTGCATCGGCATGGCCGAGAGCGCCAGCCGGGCGCTCCGACGTCACGAGACCCGTCGGGGAGACGAGCGTCCCCCGTTCCAGAGCGGCGAGCCGCTTCGTCGCGTTGCGGTATCGCTGCGCGAGATCATCGTGACCGAGCGCTGAGAGCTGCTCCAGGTCGACCCTGTCGCGCTCCAGCGCGTCCGAGAGCAGCAGCGCTCTGCCCCGTTCCAGGGACACGGCCGCTCCCTCGAGATCTCCGTGCTTCGCGAGCGCGTAGGCGGCCTGTGCCGGCAGGCCGTTCGCCTGGCTGAGCCACACCTCCTTGTGCACGCGCGTGAGCTGCCCGCTGAAGAGCAGGTCCATGGCGCGAAGACCGTAGCCGTAGGCTTCGGCTGCCTCCTGCCACGAGTGACGGCGAACGCTCCAGTCACCCCACGCGCGGCTGGACGAGAGCGCCGTGGCTATGCGTGAGGTCTCGCAAGCGGGCACGACCCTGCGGAAGAGAGATTTGGCCTGGTCGAGGTCCGCGGCATCGCCGAGCGCGTCGTAGCGCATGGACAGCGCCAAGGCCAGATTCGCTGAGGGCAGAGGATCGCTGAGGGTCTCCGCGTCGCCTGCCGCGACGGCCCGGCGAAGGAGGTCGATGGCGGCGTCGAGGTCGGCAGGATCGCCGCCACCCAGGTGGAAGCGTTCCATCAGCGCTCCGGCGAGATTGTTCATAAATCCCGCTTTCCGAGGCGCTGTTGCCGGTGCGAGAGCGACAGCCTGCCGGGACCCCTCGATGCTCTCGTCGAGGTCTGACACCTCTCCTGTGTGTACGTAACGGTCGTGGAGCCCGATCCCGAGGCTGCTGAGGATGTCCGGGCGGGCGGGATCGGACTCGGGTGAGGCCGCCAAGGCCTCCTGCCAGCATTCGATCGCTGCGTCGAGTTCGGAGATGTCGTCCGTGATCCGGTAGTGCTCCCGCAGCCCGGTTCCCAGGCCAGCGAGGTATCCCGGGCGGCTCGTGGACCCATCCGGTTCCGATGCGACGGCATCCCGCGACAGGTTGATCGCCCGCTCCAGGTCCGCGACCGCCCCCTCCCTGTAGTAGCGGTCCCTCAGGCCCACGCTCAGTTGAGCCAGCGCGGCCGCGCGATCGTGGGAGCCGGCCGGGGACAGCTCCACCGCCTGTTCCCACAACTCGAGACCCTCGGCGAGGTCGCCCCGGTCGCCGAGAAGGTCGTACCGGTAGTTCAGGGCGGTTCCCAGGCTGCCCAGGACCTCGAGTCGATCCGGCGATGCCGGCGTCATCAGGGAAAGGGCGCTCCGGTAGGACTCGATGGCCTGCGCCAGGTCTTCCGCATCGCCCCTGTGCAGGTAGCGTTCGGCCAGGTTGCGGCCGAGGCCGTACACGACGACAGCACGCGCATCTGTGCTCGCAGGCATGAGCGCGGCAGCTTGCTGGCTGAGATCTACTGCCTCGTCGAGGTCGTGGACGTCGCCGGACCGTCCATATCTGACGAACAGGGCGGACGCGAGCCCGGTGAGCACCCCGATCCGCTCATCGGATCCGGGCGAAGCGAGCTGAAGGGCGTCGTGCAGTGCTTCGATCGCCGCTTCGAGATCGGCTACGTCGCCGTATCGCGAATACCTGGCCCGGCGATACGCGCCGAGAAGTCTCAGGAACTGAGGGCGTTCCTCGGACGTCGGAGGCGTGAGTGCGACCGCATCCTCGGCGAGTCCCAAGGCCTCGTCGAGATCCTGGTCGTCTTGGGTGTACCTGTAGCGCGCATCCAGGTCTTCCGCCAGATCGATCATGAAGTGGGCACGATCCGGTTCGTCGGCGGGACTGGACCGGACTGCCTCCGTGTGCGCGAGGATCGCTCGTTCCAGCACTTCGGGTGCGCCGGATGCCTCGTGGTAGGCGCGCAGGGCCTTGCCGAGGAGGTCCATCACGCCGGCCCTCCGACGGGAGGTAGAGGGCGTCGAGCGCGCGGCCTGTTCGAGAGTCTCGAGCGCCTCGAACAGGGTCTCTATGCGCTCGGTAGCCCAGTACTCGGTCAGCTTCATAGCGCCGTCGCGCGTCAGTTCCCAGGCCCGGTTCCTCGTCAGCGGCTCGTCGGCCGATCCTCCGGAGGCGCCGGGTCCGCCGACGTCCGCCTCCCCTTCAGGAGCGCCCTCCTGATTGACCTCGAGGCGGGTGGCTTGATTGCCGAGCAGCCTGGCGAGTCGGGCCATGTTCACCGCCCCCTCGGCCTCACCGACGACGCCGTCCAGGTAGAGGACGGCCTGCCGCGAGAGATCGAGGGCCTGTCGGAGATTGGCCGTCGAGCCTTCGGCGTATCGAATGAGTTCTTCTCCGGAGTCCGGTGCCAGGACGCTCGGACCTTGACCTCCTGTGAGGACGTGAAGCGCTTCGGTGAACGCTTGTCGTGCCTGCCTCAGGTTCGTCTCGGCGTCCCCGTGGATCCTTTCCAGGTAGGCATTCGACAGGTTGAGCTCGTTCATCGTCCACGTGGTGGGCTGCTCTTCCAGGGGCAGGAACTCCGCCGCCACCTCGTAGGCCGAAATCGCACGTTCGACGTTGTCGGCGCGATCGCCGGTCGGTTCGGTGAGCAGGGCGTCTCCGAGCATGCCGTGGAGCCCTGCCCAGATCAGTGGATTCTTCTCGGGCTGGGTCAGGTCCATGGCGCGCTGCAGCAGCTGCATGCGTTCCGGCCCGGAAACCGCTCCAGAATCCTTCGGGGACGACAGGCTTCGCAGGATGGCCGTCAGCTCTTGGGGAATCTCGGCCAAAGCTCCTTGCTCATGTGCCACAGCCTTCTCGATACCGACATGCCGGGCGCGAACGAGCAGCCGGTGGAATCCCTGAAACCGATCGGCTGTCTTGAACTGCCCCTGCTCCGCGAGCTGGCCGATGACGTAGTCGAGCAGCTCGATGCTGCGCTTGCTGAGCAGGGTGGGATTGGCCTGAAGAATGCGCAGCACGTCGTCCCATCCCTGCGAAAGGGTCAGCTGCTTGAGTTGTTCCATAAGTTCGGAGTCAGAGGGGCCGTCCACTGCTCGCCTCGCCGATTGAACCGCTGGGCTGAGTCATGACCATGCTTCTCGGCGCGCCCATCGTCGTCAAGGCACAACCGCAGCAGGAAATCGGCGGTTGTGCGCTGATGTTCGCGCCGCAGGGTCGTAGCCGCCCCCGTGGCTCCGTTGCCGCCGACATGCGGCGCCCGCAGTCCGGAAACCTGCGGTCATTTCTGCTCCGCACTCGCAGGAGTCGAACGTGCGCGTCAGGCGCGACGTCGAGACGGCGGTGTCGCCGGCCGCCCGGCCCGGGCGTGCGCACGCGGACCGTCAGCGTCGCCTTGCCGATATCCAGCCCCGGCGACCCGTTCGTAGAGAACTCTCACCGTCGATCCCTCCTCCGGTCGACGACCTGCAGGGCGTCGTCCGGAGGGCCCTCTACCAGGGACACAGGTGACGTCCCGCTGAGTGGTGGATGTCGTCCTCACCGTGTCGATCAGCGGTGTGGTGACTATGACGCGATCAGTGCTGGCTGCGCCACCTCCTTGCCTGGCTCGGGCCGGTTGAGGAGAGCCATGGAGCCTTCGGAGAGGTAGCGGCGGTCGCTGACCTGCCATTCGTCGTGGGCCTCGACCAGCACGGCGCCGGCCAGGCGGAGAAGGCCTCGGGGTTGGGGAAGACGCCCACGACGTCGGTGCGGCGCTTGATCTCCTTGTTCAGCCGCTCGAGCGGGTTGGTCGACCAGATCCTCTTCCAGTGGCCGATTGGAAAGTCGGTGAAGGCCAGCAGGTCGTCGGTGGCATCCCGGAGCATCTGCTCGACCTTGGGATACACATCCGCGCGCTCTACGGCAGCAATCAAGCGGCCCCCCCCGAGGACCCCGCGCCACACACCTCTGCGGGCTCACCCGCACTAAGTAACGACGGCGTCGCCGGACACCAGACAGGTTCTCATCAGCAGGTGAGGCGATCAAGATCGCGATGGATCAGTCGTATGAGCGCGGGCAGCAAGTCCTCGGCCTTTCGGAGCCCCAGCGCGGTACGACCAGCACGCACCTGCGCGACAGCCAGATCCGCCAGCACGGCCAACGTCTCGGGATGTTCGTTCCGCAGCCCACCGACCGCCGAGGCGGCAGCCTCCTCCAGTAGCGCGACAGCCTGTACCGGCTCGCCTCGCGCTGCGTGCACGAGCGCCAAGTTGTGCTTCACATCGATGGCTTCGAGGTGACCAGCCCCGAGACGCCTCTCGGCCTCGGCGATCGTGAGCTCGGACAGCCGAATGGCCTCCGCCGGAAAGGTGACCGGTTTCTGCAGTGGGATCATGGCCGTCGGGCCGTTCGGATGCCGGTCATCCGGTCGCTCGAAGCCCACGCGAGCCCTTCCACCCGAGACGGCCAGGCACTCCCACGCCCCGACGACGCACATCCTCGCCCCGATGCCCGGGCGGCCGTAGCGATCGCGGCGGTCCTATCCGCCCAGGGGGAGCCCGTCCCCGAACGGGCGGCCGCCCAATTGCTCACGGTCGTGCGCCGAGCGCCAGTTCGAGGTGTCCGGACCGGCCGGGACTGTGCCTGACGGGTTGAGTTTGCGGTGGACGACGTAGAAGTGCGTCTTGATCTGGGTGAAGTCGATCGTGTCGCCGAAGCCGGGGGTCTGGAACAGGTCGCGGGCGTAGGCCCACAGCACCGGCAGCTCGGTCAGCTTCTGCCGGTTGCACTTGAAGTGGCCGTGGTAGACGGCGTCGAAGCGGACCAGCGTGGTGAACAGCCGGACGTCGGCCTCGGTGATCGTCCCCCCCATCAGGTACCGCCGGTCGCTCAACCGCTCGGAGAGCCAGTCGAGCGCAGTGAACAGCCGCCGGTACGCCTCGTCGTAGGCGCTCTGGGTCGGTGCGAAGCCGCAGCGGTACACCCCGTTGTTGACGTCGGTGTAGACGCGCTGCATGACCTCGTCCATCTCGTCCCGGAGCTTCTCCGGGTACAGGTCGGGCGCGCCGTCGCGGTGGTGGGCGGTCCACTCGGTGGAGAAGTCGAGCGTGATCTGCGCGAAGTCGTTGGTGACCAGCGCCCGGGTCGGGACGTCGACGATGGCCGGCACCGTGATCCCCCGCGAGTACGCCGGGTCGCGGGCGAAGTAGGCCTCTTGCAGCCGCTCGTAGCCCAGCACCGGGTCCCGCCCGCCGGGGTCGAGGTCGAAGGTCCAGCTGCGCTCGTCGTGCACCGGGCCGCACGACGCCAGGGAGATGGCCTGCTCCAGGCCGAGCAGCCGGCGGACGATGACCGCCCGGTTGGCCCAGGGGCAGGCCGGGGCCACCACCAGCCGGTACCGGCCGGGCTCGACCGGCCAGCCGCCGGATCCGTCGGCAGTGATCCGGTCGGTCACGTAGTTCCGGTCCCGCTCGTACCCCTTCGGCCTCGTCACCGTGCCGAGAACAGGCGCCGCCACCGCTCCCCCTCTCCTCCGTCGCTGACCCGCATCATGCGTACTGCCCGCGTCCCAACCGTCGGTCGTCCAGCACCCGGAAGTCGGCCCGCTGTCGGCTGACGGCGTCGAGGTCCAGCTCCACGGACAGGACCTCGTCCCCGTCGTCCATCGCCCGCGCGAGGACGTCACCCGTGGGTCCGACCACCTGGCTGCGGCCGCCCATGGCCACGCCGCTGTGGGTACCAGCGGTGTTGACCTGCACGACGACGCACTGGTTCTCGATGGCCCGCGCCTGGCCGAGGACCTGCCAGTGCTGCACTCGGGCCGCCGGCCACGCGGCCGGGATGAGGAGGACCTCGCACGACCGGTCGACGAGCCGCCGGAACAGCTCCGGGAACCTCAGGTCGTAGCAGGTGGCCAGTCCCGCGGTCGCCACCTGCCGACCGGCCAACCGCAGCGGGACGGTGACGATCTGCGTGCCGGCCTCCAGCAGGGACCGCTCCCCCTCGCCGAACCGGTGGATCTTCCGGTAGGTGCCCAGGACCGCACCGGCGGGGCCGACCACCACCGACGTGTTCCACATCCCGCCGGCTCCCCGCTCGATGAACGACCCGGCGTGCACGGTCGCGCCGGCCGCCCGGGCCGCCTCTCGCATGATCCCGACGAAGGGACCGTCCAAGGGCTCGGCGCGCTGCGTCCACCGGTCGGACGCGAATCCGCCGTGGGCCCACAGCTCCGGCAGGACGACCAGGTCGGCGTCCCGCTGCTGCGCCACCAGGCCGGCCACGCGCTGCACGCGCTGCTCGGGGGTCTCCTCGTCGCCGTACGCGACCTGCACGACCCGCAGCCGGAGGCGGCGCGCTGCGCCGCCTCCGGCCAGGGCCTCGAGCCACGTCTCGTGCATCAGGGACGCAGCGGGATGGCCAGCGGGCGCAGCGGTGCACCCGACGCCCCGCGCAGCCGGATCGGCGCGGCGATGAGGCAGAACTCGTGCACCCCGTCGCGGGCGAGCGCCTCGAGGTCGAGCAGCTCGATCATCGGCACGCCTGCCTCCGCGAGGAAGTGGCAGTGCCCCGGCAGCCAGTTGTCGTCGTGGTCCGAGGGCCCCACCTCGACGCACTCCTGGTCCGCGCCGATCGCGATGATGCCCTGGTCGGTCAGCCAACGGCCGGCCTCCAGGCCCAGCCCGGGCGGGTCGCCCAGCACCTTGGAACCGTCCGGCCAGTACCGCATCCGTCCGGTGCGCACGACCACGACGTCCCCGGTCTGGATCTCCAGGCCGGCGCGCTCGAGGGCGTCACGGCAGTCCTCGATGGTGATGGCGTAGGAGGGCGGCAGGCACTCCACGCCCTTGAGCCCGGCGATGTCGAGCAGGACGCCGCGGGCGACGATCGGCGGGATGGTCTCGGCCCCGCCCTTCGTCCAGTGCCGGCTGCCGAGGTGCTCCTCGGGGGTGAACCCGTTGTAGATCTTCCCGTCGACGCCGAAGTGGTTCAGCGCGTCGATGTGGGTGCCGGTGTGCGTGTACATGAACACGACGTCGCCCGAGTAGCAGACGTGCCGGTTCCCCTGCGAGCCGACGCCGTTGAGGTTGTCGACGACGGTGCCGCCGGGCGTGTGGCTCATGAAGATCTGGTAGCTCGGGTCACCGGCCGCCTGGAAGCTCGGCATGCCGACGAAGTAGTCGATGCTCAGGTCGTAGACGACGGAGGCGTCGGCGCGGGCGAGAACCGCTGCCTGCGAGAGCGGGCTCATCAGGTTCAGTGCACCCCGCTCGTCCTCCGGGCCGTAGGGGCTGGTCCCGACGCGGATGCCGGCGAGGGTCATGCCGTCACCTCGAAGTCGACGACCGCCCGGGCGGACACCATCGGCAGCAACTCCTCGACGACCTCCATGTGGAAGGGCGCGGTCGAGTACTGCTCCAGGTCCTCCCAGCTGCGGAAGTCGGTGATGAGGGCGCCGTCCCACGGGTCGCCGTTCTCGTTGGGCTCGCCGACGTGCTTGCCCACGCTCCACGCCGCGATGTTGAACTCGGACGAGGAGGACAGACGGTCGAGCAGCGCCAGCACCTTGTCGTTGTCGTAGCCCTCGGCCACGCGCCAGACGAAGACGTGTCGGATCACGGTGTTACTCCTTTGCTGTTGCCGCGACGTAGGTCGCGGAGGTCGGTGGGGGATGTCAGACGTCGAGGACGATGCGGTCGCAGAGCGCTCTCGAGACGCAGGGGAGAACAACGGACATCGAGGCGTGCTCGGCAGCGGTGTAGACCGAGTCCCGGTGCGCGACCTCGCCGTCGAGGACGTCGAGCTCGCAGCTGCCGCACGTGCCCTCGCGGCAGTCGTAGTTCACGTCCACACCTGCGGCGATCAGCGCGTCGAGGATCGACTCCTGCTCCGCGACCGTGACCGTGAGGTCGGAGTCGGCGCACTGCACCTGGAAGCGATCCAGCCCCAGGTCGGGTCCGACTTGCCGGGCGGTGAACCGCTCGAGGTGCAACTCGGTGCCCCGCCGACCGCAGACGGCCTCCAGGGCCGCGATGAGCGGCTCGGGGCCGCAGCAGTAGACCACCGCATCCCCGGCCTCAGCGCAGACGGCGTCGAGGTCCAGCAGGCCGAACTCGTCCTGCGGACGGAGCTGCACCCGGTCGCCGTAGGTTGCCAGCTCCGGCAGGAACGCCATCGAGGACCGGCAGCGCCCGCCGTAGACGAGGGTCCAGTCGGCTCCCCGCCCGGCCACCTCGGCGATCATGGGCAGGAGCGGGGTGATCCCGATGCCGCCGGCGACGAACACGTACCGGGGCGCCTTGACCAGCGGGAACCGGTTGCGCGGACCCCGCACCTCGACCGCGTCGCCGACCGCCAGCTGCTCGTGCACGTGCGCCGAGCCGCCGCGACTGTTCGGCTCGCGCAGCACACCCAGCCGGTAACGCTGCCGGTCGTCGGGACTCCCGCACAGCGAGTACTGGCGGACCATGCCCGGCAGGACCAGGTCCACGTGTGAGCCGGGCTGCCAGGTGGGCAGCTCGCCGCCGTCCGGCAGCTCCAGCACGATCGACACCACTCCCTCCGCCTCCCGGCGGAGCTCGCGTACCACCAGCGTCAGTTGACCGTCAGGACGGTCGAGCAGCGCGGGGACTGGTTGCACCACGTCGCACCTCCTCTCCAGATCCGTTCCGGCGGCAGAGCCGGTCACCCGACGACGAAGCCGCCATCGACCGGAACCGCGGCGCCGGTGACGAAGGACGCCGCGTCGCCGCACAGCCACGCGATGACCTCGCCGACCTCGTCCGCCTGGCCGACGCGGCCCATGGGGACGCTGTCCTCGACCTCCTGGCGCATGGCCGCACCGGCCGCCCCCATCGCCGTCTCGATGCCGCTCAGCAGCGGGGTGTCGATGGGGCCCGGGCAGACGGCGTTGATCCGGATGCCGCTCTTGGCGTAGTCGAGCGCGGCGGACTTGGTGAGTCCGATGACACCGTGCTTGCTGGCGCAGTAGGCGGGGATCCGCTCCTTGCCGACGAGCCCGAAGTTGGACGCCAGGTTCACCACGGACCCGCCGTTGCCGGCCTCGAGCATCGCCCGGACCTCGGCCCGCATCGACAGGAAGGTGCCGGTGAGGTTGACGGCCAGGGTCCGCTGCCAGTTGTCGAGGCTGCACTCGTCGACCGGGGCGAGCTGCCCCTGCACGCCCGCGCTGTTCACGGCCGCGTCGAGGCGGCCGAAGGTGCGCACCGCGAAGTCGACCGCCTCGCCGACCTGCGCCTCGTCGGCGACGTCGACGAGGGTGGCGACGCCGGCGGCGCCGAGCTCCTCCACGGCCGCGACCGTTTCCTTCGCCCTGTCGAGGTCAGCGTCGGCCACCACGACGGCCAGGCCGGCCCGGGCCAGTGCGAGCGCACTGGCCCGGCCGATGCCGGACCCGCCGCCGGTGACGAAGCCGACCCGGGCCTCAGGCACGTCCACCGTCCAGCACCGAGACGAACAGGCGGAGGTTGGCGCCGTCGGGGACCTCGGGCTCGCCGTAGAGCTCCACCGCGTTGGCGATCTCGACGAAGGCGTACGCGAGGTCCGCCAGCGCCAGGTCCTCCTCAGAGGCCGAGTCCACCGGCACCTGCTTCAGGTAGCCCATGATGTCGGGGAGCTCGGGCAGGATCGCCTGGTAGAAGGCGACGGACTCCTCGTACGGCGTGGCCAGCCGCGCCTCGATCCGGGCCTTCTCGTTGGGCAGGATCCACCGGCTGAACTCGCTGAGGCTCGCGAAGGCCTCGGGGAGCTGCCGGGTCGTTGTCGGGGTCATGTTCCTCACCGGGCCAGGTAGTCGTCGAGGGTCTTGTGGAAGGCGCGGATCTGGACCTCCTGCTCACCGAGCACGAAGAGGTCGCGCGCACGGGAGGTGAGGCCGGCCTGCAGAGCCTCGTGTCCGGCCTGGTCCTCGCACAGGAGGTCGCGGAACCGACACTTGGCCTGCTCGTTGATCACCTTCTCGGCCAGGTTGGTCGGCTCGAGGTAGTGCAGCCGGATCTCCCACACGGTCTGGTCCACCGCGATGGGCCAGATGTTGTAGGTGAACATCGAGTTGTTGAAGAAGGCCAGCACCATGTTCGGGAAGACGACGTGGAAGGAGAACGGCGTCTCCAGCGGCAGCTGCAGTGCGCCGTAGTTCGGGTGCGCCGAGGTGTTGGTCTTGCCGCTGGCGGTGTCCTCGAAGTCGTCGTCGGACTCGGACGTGTAGACCGAGTGCAGGCCCAGCCGCTGGAAGTCGTGGATCCGGGTGTAGCCGTCATCGTTGGTGTGGAAGGCGCCGCCGGCGAGGAACCGGTGCACCGGGGCCAGCATCGGCACGTGGTAGATCTCGTTCTGGGCGTCCAGGGCCACCTTCCAGTTGGCCTTCTCCGGCACGTCGTACCGGTACTGGAGCTTCAGCTTCTCGAACGGGAAGTCCGCGAGCCGTTCGCCCAGCGGCCCCAGGTGCTCCTGCAGGCTGACCGGGCTCTCGCCGTCCGGGTTGATGAAGATGAACCCGTTCCAGGTCTCGGTGCGGACGGGCACGAGGCCCAGCTCGCCGGCGTCCTTCTGGAAGTAGAACTGGTCCTCGTCGGGGACGTTGGTGAGCGCTCCGTCGGTGGAGCGGTAGCCCCAGCCGTGGAACCGGCAGGCGAACAGCTTCGGGCAGGCGCCGTTCTTCTCCCAGATCAGCTTGTTGCCCCGGTGCGAGCAGACGTTGTGGTAGGCCTGCACCTTCCCCTCGGCGTCCTGCACCACCAGCAGGGAGACGCCCAGGAGCGGGATGTCTCGGACGAAGAAGGAGTTCAATCCGGAGAAGTCGTGCCGCGAGCCGATGTTCACCCAGGTCTTGCGGAACAGCTCGTTGCGCTCGCGCTCGAAGTGCTCCGGGGAGATGAACCGCTCGGTGGAGATGGCGCCGGTCCCCAACTCGGGGTGAGCCGTCGCCCAGCGGCGGGTGGTGGTGTCGTAGTCCAGGTCTTCTTCGAGGAGCGGGCGCTCCTGCAGTTCGGTCATCAGAGTTCCTCCGATCGTTCCTGGTACTGGTGGAAGGGGGTCAGCTGGCGCAGGCCTGCAGCAACGAGTCGTCCTGCTCGTCCGGCACGGGGTCTGCCAGGTACACGAAGCCGTCCTGGACGGTGCATCCGTACGTGGCGACCGGCTTCTTGGCCGGCCGGCGCGTGGCCTTGCCAGTGGTGACGTCGAAGCGGCCCTTGTGCAGGACGCACTCGATCTCGCAGCCGATCAACTGGCCCTCGGACAGGCTCGAGGCCCCATGGCTGCACAGGTCGTCAACGGCGTAGAACGTCCCATCGACGTTGCAGACGGCGATCGGGGTGCTGTTGCCACGGTCGACCGAGATGACGGTGCCGGGGGCAACCTCGTCGCTGCGGCAGAGTGGTTCCTGCACGGTTTCTCTCCTTCCGGTGGTGAGGCAACGGCCGTCGGTTCCCGGGCCGGCCGCGGTTGTCCACGGCCGGCCCGGCACCGGGTCAGGTCCGGCTGTCCGCGCGGGCGGCGCCGTAGAAGGTCGGGCTGGCCGAGGCGCAGCCGGAGCAGATCGCGGCCCCGTCGGCGGCGGGGTCGCGGTCCATCTCGACCGCGATGTAGGACTTGTGGCAGGCGTGGCACTGCACGCGGGCCTCCCACGCGTCCTCGACCTCGTCACGGGGGTCGTCACCCCGGGCGAGCAGCGCGTCGTACCGGGCGACCGCGAGGTAGCCGACCGCGCTGAGCACGAAGGTGATCGGTGCCGACCAGGTGGTGCCGAAGGTCCCGGCCCCCTCGACCAGGTAGATGCCGATTCCCGAGGCCACGACCCACACCGCCACCGCCGGCGTGAGGGCCTTCAGCCGCCCCGGTCGGAACTCCGGGACACCGGACTCCTTGCGATGGATGGCGATGTGAACCAGCGCGATGGCGACCCACGCGACCACGAACACGCCCTGCCAGGCGAGCGCGCGCAGGAGGTAGGACAGGACGTCGGTGAGCATGAGGGCGTAGACGAGGCCGCCCGCCACGACGGCCCACGCCATTCGAGGGAGCTTGATCTTCAGCGCACGCGAGACGAAGGCCTCGAGGTTGGTGGACGCGAGGTACAGGTTCGCGCTGTTGATCCGGGTCTGGCTGACGACGATGAGCACCAGGCCGGCGAACCCGAGGGTCTCGATGATCGCGACCACGATCCCGGTCTCGGTGATGCCGGCCTCGCCGATGACGCCGGGGACCGTGGCGGCCAGGAAGATCCCGACGAGCCCGGTGCCGAGGTAGGTGGCGAGGTAGAAGACCGGCCCGAAGGTGACGACACCGTGGAACGTCTCGTCCTTCTGCTTGCCGAAGCGGGCGAAGTCGACGGTGTACATCATGAGGATGTAGACGCCCATGTAGACGGTGAAGGCCCAGAGCCAGCCAGGCGCCGTGAACGGGATGTGCGGGTCCGGCAGGCTGATCGACGGCGAGTGGTTCAGGCTCGCCGCGACGACGAGCGCCACGAGGCCGACGACGTAGAAGGGGAGCAGGAAGCCGTTCAGCTTGTCGAGCCACGTGCGAACGCCGCCGAGGACGAGCGGAACGCTCCAGAGGACGACGACGAGATACCAGAGGCGGATGTTCCCGCCGCCGACGAACTCCTGGAGGGCGACCGCGATGATCGAGCCCTCGAAGACGGCGTAGTAGAGCGCGGTGGCCGCAAAGATCAGCGGTGCGAGCATCGACCCGAAGTAGCCGAAGATCCTCCGGGAAAGGAGAGCGACGGTGAGGCCGGTGCGACTGGCGTAGCGGGCGAAGACGTAGTTCATCGCGCCCTTGGTGAGGCAGGTCAGAACGATCCCGATCACCGCGTTCACCGTGCCCACCGCGGCGGCCACCGTCGCCGCGACGTACAGCCAGAACATCGCGCTGAACATGCCGCTCCATGCCATGAGCAGCGACATGCGACCGCTCCGCCAGCTGCGCGGCATGATGTGGACGGAGTAGTCCTCGGTGGCCGCGTCCTTGACCACCTTCGGGTCGTCCTGGAACGAGACCTGCAGGGGAACGAGTTGCCTACCGGGTACCGCCGGCCGGTCCTGAGGCGGGTCGTAGACGAGTTCGGCCATGCGCTTCTCCCTCATGAGGACGGCGTCGGTCCACCGTCATCTGGAAATGCGCTCCCAAGTCGGGCCGATCTCGGTCGTCGGCCGGCGGGCGCAGTGCGACAAGAGTCACAGGGCGTGGATGCCGTAACCATCCTTCAGTCGGATGATCCGATCGGAGGATGCGGTGCCCGGCCGCCGGAGGAGGGGTGTCGCTGCAACCGCGGCGTCGCCTGGCCGCGGTGGGTGCGAGCGTGCGCTGCCGCGTCACGCGTTGCGGGTGACCGTCCGGCGGAGTGGCCGCGGAGCGGGGAGCGCGCTACCGGAGGATGCCGCGCCGGTGTGCCTGGGCGACGGCGGCCGCGCGGTCGGAGACCCCGAACTTCTCGTAGATGTGCTGCAGGTGCGTCTTCACCGTGGTCACCCCGAGGAAGAGGCGCTCGGCGATCTCGGGGGCCGAGAGCCCCTCGGCGATGAGCTGAAGCACCTCCAGCTCGCGCGCGCTCAGTGCCTGGTCGCCGGTGCGGTCGCGCCGGGAGCGGATCTCCTCGGCCAGCCCCGAGTGCAGGGCCGGCGGGATGACCGTCTCACCCCGGGCCACCGCCACCACCGTGTCGCACAGGGTTGACACCGACGCCAGCTTCGTGAGGTACGCCTTGGCGCCCGCGGCCAGAGCACGGTAGACCGTGGCGCTGTCCTCGTAGGCGGACACGATGACGACCCGCGTGGGCAGCCCCTCCTGACCAACGGCCTCGATGACGGCGATGCCGTCCATGGAGGGCAGCTGCAGGTCCACCAGCGCCACCGTCGGGATCAGCCGCCGGATCTCGGCCACTGCCTCCGCACCGTCGCCGACCTCGGCGACGAGCTGCATCCCGGGGCGGTCCGAGAGCGCGCGGGCGATCCCCTCGCGGTAGAGCGGGTGATCGTCGGCGACGAGCACGCGGACGACGTCGTCCGACGGCACTCCGGAGGCCGCCTGACTGCCCTCATCCACGGACGCCATGGTCACCTCTTCCCCATGGCTCGCTGGACGGCGGGCAGGAACACGTCGATCTCGATGGGCTTGGTGACGTAGTCGGCGGCACCCTGCTCGAGCAACCGCTCCCGCTGGGACGGCGTCGCATCCGCCGACAGGACCACCACCGGGATCGCGCGGGTGCGCGGGTCGCCCTTGAGACGCCGCAGGACCTCCTCGCCGTTCATGTCCGGCAGGTGGAGGTCCAGGAGGATCACGTCCGGGACGTGGAGCTTCGCCAGCTCGACGCCGAGCTGTCCCTGGATGGCGGGCAGCAGGGCCGGCTCTCCGGCGTGGGAGAACACGCCCCGGATCACCTCGAGGTTGGCCAGGTTGTCCTCGACGCAGAGCACGGTCCGACCGGCCAGGCTGGTGGGACCGCTCCGGCCGACGGCCAGCGACACGGGAGCCACGGGCTCGACCGCCGATGGCGGATCGGTCAGCGGCAGCTCGACGTAGAAGATGCTCCCCCGGTCGACGACGCTGCGCTGGAGGCCGATCGTCCCGCCCATCGCCTCCATCAGGCTCTTCGACAGTGCGAGGCCGAGGCCGGTGCCCTCGGCCTGGAGGCGGTCGGTGTGCAGGCGCTCGAAGGGCTGGAACACCTTGGGGACGTCTTCCGGTTCGATCCCGATACCGGTGTCGGTGACCAGTACGCGCAGCTTGTCGCCGTGCACCTCGCCGGAGACGGTGACCATGCCGTCGGGGCGGTTGTACTTCACGGCGTTCATCAGCATGTTCAGCAGCACCTGCTTGAGCCGCTGGTAGTCGGCCGCGACGTAGCGGTAGAGGCAGTTGTGCAGGTCGCGGGCCAGCTCCACGCCGTGCTCGGCGGCCAGCGGGCGCACGAGCTCGCACGCCTCGCTGATCGGGTCGCAGACGTGGACCGGCTCGACCGAGATCGCCTGCGCACCCGCCTCGATCCTGGAGATGTCCAGCACCTCGTTGATCAGGGCGAGCAGGTGCCGGCCGGCGCTGAGGATGCGATCGACGCCTTCTGCGGCACTCGGCGGAAGCTCCTCGAACTGCAGCAGCTGGCCGAACCCGAGGATGGAGTTGAGCGGAGTGCGGAGCTCATGGCTCATCCTCGAGAGGAACTCGCTCTTCGCCCGGTTGGCCCTCTCGGCCTCGTCCCTGGCCTCGCGGATGGCGGCTTCCGCGCGGTTCCTCTCACTGATGTCGGTCGAGATCCCACCAACGCCGTACAGCTCGCCGCCCTCGTCGAAGAGGGGGAACTTGAGCGACAGCCACATGCCGAATCGGTCGTCTTTGGTGGGGATGGGCTCCTCGAGCTCCAGCGGCTGCCGGGCGGACACGACGGCGCGGTCGGCACTGGTGTAGGCGGCGGCGATCTCGGGCGGCCAGAGGTCGAAGTCGGTCCTGCCCACGGCGTCGTCGCGGGTGACCCCGAGCATCGTCTCGTACCGGCGGTTGATGAACAGATACCGACCGTCGGTGCGCTTGAGGTAGATGAGCGCCGTGGCGTTGTCGGCGATCTCCTGCAGGCGCTTCTCGCTCTCCCGCAGCGCCCGCTCGACGTCGCCGTGCCCCGGCTCGTGGAACTGGACGATCGCGGTCCCCGACGGGTCGTCGAGGGCCGCCCCGTCGAGCAGGATCGGGATGTGTCGGCCACGGCCGTCCACGCACCAGGTCTCGAGCCGGTGAGCGACGCTATTGGTGACGAGCAGGTTCCGCAGATCGTCGGCGCCGACCGTGATGGCGGACAGCGAGGTGCCGACCAACTGATCGGAAGGCCGGCCGAGCAGCGCGCAGAGAGCGTCGTTGGCCGAGACGATCACCAGGGACGGGTCAGTACTGTCCAACACCGCCGTCGGGGTGGGGAGCTTCGCGAGCGCAGCACCCAAAGTCCCCATGTGGTCGCTCCGTCTCCCTCGTACCGCAGCCCGAGGGTCCACCGATGTTGATCTCCCAGACTATCGCCCGCGTCGAGCGCCGCGATGCGGCCGGGTCAGAAGTAACCCCAAGGGGCGACGCCTCCATGGGTACAGCGGCCGAGTCACCAACCGGCGATCCGGAGCAGCTGACGTCTCAGCCGCAAGGGACGCCGGTGGGTCACATGTGGGTCACGCCGACGCGTTCCGCGGACGAAACGGCCGGTTGACCAGCGCGGACGTCTTGCGGCGCCCCGCCTTGCGAGCTGGCCATGCCGGTTCGATCCCGGTCACCCGCTCCACGCACAACCGCAGGTCAACTGGGCTGTCAGCCCTACTGGAGAAGATCTGGAGAAGCCTCCGGACCGCCCCTGTGAACCCTTTCATGACCCCTGTTCTCCGATGGACAGGTCATGAAAACGTCACGGCGCGAGCCTGGATCCGGGAAGGTGGCAACCGCTGATCGGCTCCGTGGCAGGGTCCGCCGTGACCACGGATGGGTCACGTCGCCTGCTCATCGGCAGGTCGAGGCGCCCGCCGGCGCGGACAGGTGAAAGGTGATGCCGCACCGTCCCGGGACTCCTCTCCCGAGTCGGTGTTGCCGGACATCCTCCTCTCACGGGGCAGGCACTCTGGCGCCATAGCCCTACGTCGGCGCGGCCGACCTCTCCTGCGCGACTTCGAGGCGCCTCGGGTCCTCGTGGGCGGCGGCGCGAGACACCGCTCAGATATCCCGCGAGTCGGGCCATCGACGTCTCCGGGCCCGCGCCCGTGATCCTTGTTGGGGTCCAGCCCGACGCAAGCGAGCGGCCCACGGTCTGCGGGATGCCCCTACGGTGGGACCGGTGACGGGCCACGTCGCGTGGTGGTCGGTCCAGAGGCCGTCGTCCCGGTCGCTGGCGCTGGACGTCGCGTTCGCGGCCGTCTGTGCCTACGCGGGCTTCGTGCTGGCGACCGAGGCGGTCAGGCTGGTCGGGAACACCGACATGCTGCTGTCGGCAAGGCTCGTCGCGGTGCTTCACGGCGGTTCAGTGGCTTGGCGGCGGGTCAACCCGTGGGCGGCGCTGATCCAGCTGCTTCTCACCGCGGCGGTCTTCGTCGGCGTGCTGGGCCTGCCCGGGCACCTGCTCGGGCCGGCCGTGCTCTTCGTCGTCTACGGCAGCGCGGCGACGCTGAGCCGCCGCTGGGCGCTGCTGCACCTGGCCGTGGTGGTCACGGGGACCGTCGTTCTGCTTCGGTCGGAGCCGCTGTTTCCCGGCTGGCCGTCGACCGTCCTCTACCTCCTGACCATCACCGCTGCCTGGTGCCTGGGCGCCGTCGTCCGGACACTGCAGGTGCTGGCGCGCGAGAACGGGCGACGGGCTGCCGAACTCGAGCAGGCACGCCTGGAACTGGCCCGCTCCGCCGTCGCCGCCGAGCGGCTGCGCATGGCTCGCGAGCTGCACGACGTGCTCGCGCACAGCATGAGCGTCATCGCGATGCAGGCCGGCGGCGCTCGGCTGGCGGTGGGCACCAATCCGGACCGGGAACGCGCGATGCTCGCCCAGATCGAGGGGCTGACCCGGGCGGCGCTCGCAGAGATGCGACGTCTGGTCGCCATCCTGCGAGACCAGGATGAGGAGGCGGCCGTCCTCGATCCCGCGCCGAGCCTCGGGCGGCTGCACGAGCTCGTGTCGCGGGTGGTCGACGCCGGGCTGACCGTCGACGTGCGGACGGAGGGCCCGCTCGACGACATCCCTCCAGGGGTGTCGCTCACCGCCTACCGGGTGGTGCAGGAGGCGTTGACCAATGTGCTCCGGCACGCCGCGCCCACGACGGCTCGGCTGGCGGTGCGCGCCAGGGCGGGCCTGCTCACCGTCTGCGTCGAGGACGAGGGTCCCGGCGGCGGGCCGCGCCCGGCGGAGCGGGACGGCTCCGGAGGTCCGACCGGTCACGGCACGGTGGGCATGCGGGAACGCGTGGCGCTCTACGGCGGGACGGTCACCAGCGGCCCAGCTCCCGTGCATGGCTGGCGGGTGGAAGCCCGGATTCCCTACGTGGAGGTGACCCGGTGATCGCTGCCCTCATCGTCGACGACCAGCCGCTGGTCCGAGCCGGGCTACGGGCGCTCTTCGAGCACGCTCCCGACATCCATGTCGTCGGTGAGGCCGGCGACGGGCTGGCCGCGCTCGAGCAGGCGCAAGCCACCCGGCCCGACGTCGTCCTGATGGACATCCGGATGCCGCGGATGGACGGCATCGAGGCGATCCGCCGACTGGCCGCCGACCCGGGCACACGTGACGTCGCCGTGCTGGTGCTCACCACCTTCGACCTCGACGAGTACCTGTATGCGGCGATCCAGGCGGGGGCGCGCGGCTTCCTGCTCAAGGACGCGCCGCCGGAGCGGGTGTTCGACGCGGTGCGGATCGTGGCCGCCGGCGACGCGCTCATCGACCCGGCCGCCACCCGCCGCCTCGTGGAGACCACCATCCGCCGGCGCGGAGCGGTACCGGCCGCCGAGGCGAGGCGGCTGGACGGTCTCACCGAGCGGGAGCGGGAGGTCCTCGGCTTGGTCGGCCAGGGCCTGTCCAACACCGAGATCGCCTCGCGGCTGCTCGTCAGCGAGGCCACGGCGAAGACGCACGTCTCGCGGCTGCTCGCCAAGCTCCAGGTGCGCGACCGCCCGCAGCTGGTCGTCACGGCCTACGAGACCGGGGTGGTCCGCCCCGGGGATACGGCGTCTCATCCCGCCGGCTGAGCCGGTTCTGGACCGCGGGCCGACGAGCGTGCAGGCCCCGCCGCCCTAGCGTCGGCAGCGCTCGAGGTTGCGCGGGAGGACGCCATGGACGCAATCGCCGTATCCGGACTCACCAAGCGCTTTCGGTCGGTCCGGGCGGTCGACGACCTGAGCTTCGTCGTCCGCGAGGGCACCATCACCGGCTTCGTGGGACCCAACGGCGCCGGGAAGACGACGACGTTGCGGGCCATCCTCGGCCTGACGCGACCGACGTCGGGCACCGCCCTGGTCGGCGGTCGGCCCTACGCCGAGCTGGACCGGCCACCGTACGTGGTGGGCGCGGCGCTGGAAGCCGACGGGTTCCACCCGCGGAGGACCGCCCGCGACCACCTGCGCGTCGTCGCACGGCCCTATCGGATACCCCCGGAACGCGTGGACGAGGTCCTCGACCAGGTGGACCTCACCGGAGCCGCGCGGCGGCGGGTGGGGGGCTTCTCCCTCGGCATGCGCCGGCGCCTGGCGCTGGCTGGGGCGCTGCTCGGGAACCCTCCGCTCCTCGTACTGGACGAGCCGGCCAATGGGCTGGACCCGGCCGGCGTTCACTGGCTCCGGGGGCTGCTCCGGGCGCGGGTCGAGCAGGGCGGCACGGTGCTGCTCTCCAGCCACCAGTTGGCCGAGCTCGCGCTATCGGCCGACCACGTCGTGATCATTCGGAACGGCCGGCTGATCACCCAGGGCAGCCTCGCCGACATCACCGGCTCGCAAGCGGCGGTCGTCCGCGTGCGCACCCCGCAGGCGTCGGCGCTGTACGAGGTACTGGCAGCCCGGGGCATCGCCGCGCAGCTGCGTGAACCGGACGAGGTCATCGCCACCGGCGCGAGCACCGAGCAGGTCGGCCAGGCCGTCGCCGCCGCCGGCCTCGTCGTCTACGAGATGCAGGCCGAACGGCCCGACCTCGAGCACGTCTTCCTCCAGCTCACCGAACAGGAGGTGCGCCGATCATGACCGGGCTCCTCGCGACCGAGACCCTCAAGCTCCGCACGCTCGTGCTGCCACTCGCCGTCTTGGTAATCGGCGCGGTCGGCTCCGCCACCATCGGCTACGCGGGCGTCCAGATCGCCGCCGGCAACGGCGAGACCCCGACGCTGGCCGAGCTCGCCGTCGCACCCAGCCAGCCGCTGTGGTTCCTCGCCGTGATCGTCGCCGTGCTGGCCACGGCCGGGGAGTTCCAGCACGGCACCGTCGTCGTCACGTTGCTGCAGGTGCCGCGGCGCGGACGCGTCCTGGTCGCCAAGGCCACCGTCGCCGCCGGCTACGGAGCCGTCCTGGCCGCACTGGGCGCCGCGGTCGCGATGCTCACGGGAGCCGTGGCGGTCCTGGTCTCGGGAGGCCAGGTCACCGCCGGGTCCGGGCTGGTCCAAGGCATCGCCGGATGCGTGGTACTGGCGGGCCTGTGGGCCGTACTGGCCGTCGGGCTGGGCGCCCTGGTGCGTAGCAGCACGGTCGCCCTGGTGGCCGTGCTGCTCTGGAAGTTCGTCGTCGAGGAGCTCATCCCGATCGTCACACGCACCCAGGAGGTGCAGCCCTGGCTGCCGAGCGGGGCTGCCAACGCGGTGCTCAAGGGCGACGAGGCGTCGGTCTTGTCCCCGGCCGCCGGTGGCCTGCTCTTCGCCGGATACACCGCGGCCATCGTGCTGGCCGGGGCACTGACGTTCATCCGTCGCGACCCCGCCTGAATCTCCGACGTGCCGCCGGCGGTGCCGACCGACCCACGGACCGGACCGACCCAGAGACCCACCCGATCAAGGAGGTCCCGACATGCGGATCGACGCCGCAGTCGCAGCCTGCGCGGTGGTGGTCACCGCGCTCACCGGAGCCTGCGCCGACTCGGAGGCATCCGGCCCGGAACAGGAAGCGGCTCGCTACTGCTCCGCCTTCGACGCCTACGAGCTGCACGGCTGCCGCCCGCAACACCGGCTGCCGGACGGCCCGCTGGGCGACCAGCTGACCTGGGTCTTCGAGCAGCTCGGCGGCGGCGCCGCCGATCTCACCGTCGAACAGGTCCGGGACCATCTCACGCCCGAGCTGCAGGCCGTGCAGCCACCGGAACAGCTCCTCGAGGCGTTCCGGACCGCGCTGTCCGACGTCGGCCCGGCCACTTTCGCCGGCTTCGCGTACCCACCCCGAGCCGACCAGGCCATGGCGCTCGGCGACGCGGAGTCGGGGCAGCGGATAGCCGTGGCGCTCGGCGTCTCGGACGGTCTGATCGACCAGATCTCGGCCAGCCCGGCACCACCCACCCTCGTACCGGAGGGCGACTACGACGGCTGGCACGAGGTCGACGGCCGGCAACTCTTCCTTCACTGCACCGGCGGCGGCAGCCCCACCGTCGTGTTCGACAACGGGCTGACCCACTTCTGGCACCCGCTCCAGCAGCAGCTGTCCGACCTCACCCGGGTCTGCAGCTACGACCCGGCCGGCCAGGCCGGGGCGGAAGGCCGCAGCGATCCGGCGCCGACGCCGCGCACGGCGGAAGACCGCATGAACGACCTGCGGGCGCTGCTCGCGGCCGCCGACGTGCCCGGGCCGTACGTGCTCGCCGGCGCGTCCAACGGCGGGCTGTTCGACCTGCTCTACGCCAGCCGCCACCCGGACGACGTCGCCGGCCTGGTACTCATCGACGGCGTCCACCCCGCTACCCACGAGCGCACGACAGAGATCGTCAAGCCATTCGTCCCGCCCGAGGAGTGGCCAGGACTGCGGGCCGCGCTCTGCCAGATGGAGCCACGAGCGGCCGATCCCGAGCAGATCGACATCTGCACCGCCGAGAACCAGACTGCGACGGCCCTCGCGGAGCGGCCGCTGCAGCCGATGCCGCTCTCGGTGCTCAGCCGGCGCCCGACCGAGTTCCCACCGGGAAGCCTCGACGAAGCGCGCGAACAGCTCTGGAGCGAGCAACAGGCAGAGCTGGCCGCGCTGGTGCCCGGCACCCACCACGTCGTCTCCCCCACCAGCGACCACGACATCGCCGGCAGCCAGCCGCAACTGGTCGTGGACGAGGTCACCGCCGTGGTGACCGCCGTCCGCGCCGGCCGCACGACGACGGACCCAACGTGACCACCTGACCTGTTCAGACAGAGGCACGCCGGAGACACGGTGTAGGGCAGACAACGCTCTGACCAGCCGAGAGGGACGCTGGGAAGCCTGGCCTTCCGAGCTGGCCATGCCGGTTCGATCCCGGTCACCCGCTCCAGCCCGGGCAGCTGAACGAGTACGTGGTCACCGTTGACTCGGTCACGCTCAACGGCAACGACATCGTGGCCGAGGAGAACCAGTTCAACTCCCCACCGCCGGGCAGTACGTCCTCGTGCCGCTCACGGTGACCTACAGCGGGGCGGACGAGGCGATCCGTGGCTCGACCGCTACACCGAGATCGGCACCGACGCGCGGAAGTACGACACCGGCAGCCGCACCGCGGTGATCCCCAACGAGGCGTCCGACGTGCCCACCCTCCTCGCCGGCGGCACGGCGTCCTACCAGGTGTGCATGGACGTGCCGCCGACCGCCATCGAGAGTGATCGGGTGGAGGTGTCGGAGAGCTTCTCATTCGACGACGTCTCCGCAGTCTGGGCCATCCAGTAGTCCAGCTTGTGAAGCGGCCCGCGTCCCACCGGGGACGCGGGCCGCGAGTCATTCCGGACCAGCTCACCTGTTCGGGCTGTCGTGATCGACTGCGCCTGGACCGCTCTGCGAGCTGGAGTGAAGTGACGCCCGCGGAGCCCGTCCCGCGGTTCGGCCTGAGCTCACCGGGCGGGTAGCGGGAGCCGCAGGACTATCTCGCCGTCGTCGATCTCCCCGGTGGGCCGGAAGCCGAACCGCTGGTAGAAGGGCCACGGTTCTCCCTTGCCGGGCTCGTAGCTCGTCAGCAGTTCGGTGCCGCCATCGGCTCGCACCAGGTCGACGAGCTGCGTCAGCACCACCCGGCCGATCCCGCGCCCCTGGTGCCTCTTGTCGACGAGCAGCCGCCACAGGAAGTGGCGTCCTCGGTACGGGCCCTTCCGCGGCTTCCAGGAGAGCATCACGAAGCCGACCGGTTCGTCGCCGCAGTACACGGCCCGGGACCAGGGATTGGCCTTCGGCGCGGTGGCGGCGTCGCGGAGCGAGCGGGACACCGAGGCGACGAACCGCCGTTGGCGACCTCGAACGCGCAGCGCGCGCACTGCCTCGCGGTTGTCGTCGGTGATCTCCCGTAGATGGATGCCTGGAGACCTCTCGCTCCACCGCGTCGTGTCCCCCGCAGCCGGCTCCTGCTCCGACAGCGCACCACCCCGGGCGCGCGCAGGGCGGCCCGCCGCACACGGCAGCCGGACCACGTCGGCGAGGACACTCCCGTCGGCGATGAGCCGAGTCGGTGACGGGCTGTCATAGACGACCAGCAGGCGCGGCCGGTCAGCGGCGCCGATCACTCCGATGCCCTCGGCGTGATCGCAGCCGTCGCCGTAAGGCAGGGTGAGCTCTCGCGTGAGCAGGTCGCCGCGGACCACCTTCGGCGCGTCCGCCCGCAGTGCCCCGTGCCAGCGGAAGACGTGGACCGGCCCGTCGAGTGCCATCGTCGGCCCGGCCAGCACCAGCAGGTCCTCGCCGTGCGGGCAGAGGTCTCGGATCCCGAGGCCGCGCAGGAGCAGGACGTGCTTGCGATACGGGCGGCCGTCGTCGAACTGGGTCAGGCGGAGCCGCTCCGGCGCCTCGGGGTCGACCTCGGGTCGCAGTTCCAGCACCACGGCCCAGCCGCGCAACACCGGCCCACGCAGGCCCAGGTACACCCGCGATCCGGTGACGGCGATGCCCTCGACGTCCAGCCCGTTGTCCTTGCCCGGCAGCGGCAGGAACGGACCCACGTGCTCGTCGTCGGCCAGGACGTGCCGCAAGTCGGTGCCATGCAGACCGAACGAGGCGGCGCGATGCCGTACGCCGTCCTCCTCCAGCTCGGGCACGACGGTCGGCAGGCCGTCCACGACGCCGACCGGCAGTCGGACGAGGATCTGGCGGTTGGGCTGGCCGGAGACCTCGGCCAGCCGGCGCAGAGCCTCCTCGCCGCTGTGCCGGGACTTGATCTGCTTGCGGCGCAGGCTGTGTGACCCGACCGCCCACAGGAAACTGCCGTGCCGGGCCAGTCCCTCGATGTCGGCCTCGTCCTCTCCGTCCGACTCGTCGGCGACGGGCAGCTGCACGAAGTCGGCGAGCCGGAAGCTGGCCTGGCCCGCGAAACGGTGCGGCTTGTCCGGGGCGTCGGCGACCAACCGCTCGATGGTCGCGGTCTCGTCGCCGGCGACCCAGAGGACGACGCCGTCGCTGCGGACGGCCGAGAGGTTGCTGTGGGTGCCCGCCCTCCGCGCCGACTCCTGGAACTGCAGCTTGACCGTCCGTCCCGCAGTCATGCCATCCACCCTGACACTGGACAGCCGGCCAAGCATCGCCCTGGACGTAGGAGATCTGGGTGGCAGCCCGACGGCTCAGAGGCTCAAGAGGTCGGGTCACGATGCCCGCGTCGCCCTCCTGGCGGAGCGGTCACGCCCCCGCCTCGACTGCCGATACCGCGATCAGCGGGGTCAACTGCTGAGAGGATCTCTTGACAGCCGCTGGTGTCGTGATCGCCGCCGTCGAGATCGATCGTGCAATTGCTGAGCTGACCCCGACCGTCACCCTCCCGGGCGGCTCGACGCCCGAGTGACTTCCCAGGAAGTGGTGCAGCTGGTCGGAGGCCTCAGCCCGTCGGCGAAGCCGGCGCCGCTCGTTGCAACGCGCAGCAACGCCATGTGGGCGAGCCTCCACACCCGCGGATCGCTGGGGCAGCGCCGGTCACCGTCGGCACGTGGCGCCGGCACTGCCGGTCCGTCAGCGCCTCTTGACTGCCTGGAGGAGCGCCCCGAGACCCGACATCACGCCGCCGACCGCGGCGACCCACTGAGCGGTGTCCTTCGTCTCCCTGGCCTCCTGCGCCTCGTCACAGGCACTGGCCACGAAGTCCATGCCTGCGGCGTAAGGACAGTAGGGACTGGCAGGAAGTAGGAAGAGCATCCCGAGGCCCACTACGAGCACAGCCAACCCGGTCCACAGAAGTAGCTTGCCCATGGTCGACCCTCCTTCGACGCGAGACGGAAGACGTCGGTTCTGAGGAGGGTGGGAGGGAGCGATCTGATACACGGTCAGGGCGGCCCATCATGGTTGCCGGGGCAGCCGACGGAACTCACTCGGCCGGGGACCTCCGCCCTGTAACCCTCGGCTCAGCGGGCATTCGGGTTCGCGGATTGCACGACGACCCTGACGCGTCTGATTCTGTTGTTTCCGCCGGAGTCAGCAGGTAGATCACCGCCTGTCGGTGCTCCAGCGTGCCGGCTGGGTCGTCCCGCGCCGGCGGGCGCACCGGGCCGCCTCGCAAGAAGCTGCCCTGGCCGCAGGGCGAGCGCGTCGCGAGTTGTCACTCGAGCGCGGCGATACCGAGCCGGGCCGAGGCACAAACGGATCTTCACCCAGCCGTCGACTCACCGGACACGCTGCACTGCCCATGCTGCCGTCAGGAGCCACCCGAGCGGCGGCGTCTGGCTGGTCCGGCTCCGGCGTATCGGCAACCGCCGGAGGGAACCGGAAGGCGGCCATGGAACACCGGCTCGTTCGGCCCCGGCCGGCCCTGGTCATGGAACTCGGGCCGGCTGTCGCTGCTCAGGCGGCGCTGACGAGGCGGGCGAAGACGATGACGTTGTCCTCGTAGTCGCCCGTCTTCCTGTCGAAGCGACCGCCGCAGGTGATGAGCCGCAGGGCCGACCAGCCGACGTCGCCGTAGACCTCGCCGGTCGGGAAGTCGTCCTTGGCATAGCGCGCGACCCGGTCGACCCGGAAGGTGGCGGTCGTGCCGTCGGCGCGATCGACCACGACCCGGTCTCCCGGCCGCATGGCCCGCAGACCGTAGAAGGCTCCTCGGTCGCCATGCCAGTCGACGTGCCCGACGATCACGGCAGGGCCGACCTCCCCGGGCGTGGAACTGCGGTTGTACCAACCCACCGGATACGCGCCCGGAGGCAGCTCCATGGAGCCGTCCGCCTGCAGGTCGAGGTCCATGATGGACGAGGTCACGCCGAGGACGGGGATCCTCACCCGGACCGGTCTGCTCGCGGGCAGCGGCGGCGCGTCGGGCCGGTCGCCGGCGGCGGCCGGGCGCACGGGAGCCGGCGACTCGGCCGGGCTACCGGGAGGCGGCGCCTCCTCGGGACCGCCGGAGGACGGTGCCTCCGCCGGACTGCCGTCAGGCGGCGCCTCCGCCGGCGCCGGCTGCAGCACCGTCGGGGGTGGTGGGGGCACGAGAGCGAGGGGGACGTCGAGACGGACGGGCTCGCTGCTGGGTTGCTCCCGCGGGGCGAAGGCGATGATCGCGACGCCGACGAGCGCCAGCAGGACGGACACCGCGGCCCAGGCACGTCCCGCACGGGGCCGGGCAGGACGATGCCTACCGGGCGGCCGGCGCACCTGGCGGACCACCGGCAGTGTCCCCTCGGGGGCCTCGGTGGCCGAGGGACCGTTGCCTGGCTCCACGAGGGCCCTCAGGCGCGTGGACGGGAACTGCGCCGGGAGGCGACGGCGGCACCGCCGGCCCCGACCAGGAAGAGGGCGCCGATCGCGTAGGGGATCGCCATGCTCCCGCCCTCGGCCGTGCTGCCGTCACCGGCGCCCACGCCGCCGGCGGGGCGGACCACGACCTGGCTGGCCGCGGCTGCCGTGGTCGTCTGAGTGGCGGTGGCGGTGGCGGAACCCGTGGCGCTCGACGAGGTCGTCGTCGGCCTCGAGGTCGTGGTGGTGGCCGTCGTCGTCGGCCTCGACGTGGTGGTGGTGGTGGTGGTGGCCGTCGTCGTCGGCCTCGACGTGGTGGTGGTGGTCGTGGAAGTCGTCGTCGGCCTCGACGTGGTGGCGGTGGCGGTCGTCGTCGGCCGCGAAGTCGTGGTGGTGGCCGTCGTCGTCGGCCGCGAAGTCGTGGTGGTGGCCGTCGTCGTCGGCCGCGAGGTCGTGGTGGTGGCCGTCGTCGTCGGCCGCGAGGTCGTGGTGGTGGCCGTCGTCGTGGGAGTCGTGGTGGTGGTCGTGGAAGTCGTGGTCGTGGTCGTGGGAGTCGTGGTGGTGGCCGTGGTGGTGGGGGTCGTGGTGCTGCCCGGGAGGGGCGTGTTGTCCTCGGCCAGACCGTCGGGGAGCGTCTCGCAGGCCGTGCCGTCGTCGTCCGCGTCCAGGTTGTGGGGATCGCTCGGATTCCGGACCAGCTCGGCTTGGGCGGCCGACTGGGTCACGAAGTCGGAGCAATCGAGGTCCGTGACGGGGGTAGCCGCGATGTCCACCGATGTCGAGGTGGTCGGCTCGGACGTGCTCGTCGGGTAGTCGTCGGCGGTGGCCGCCACGGGGATGGCGATGACGGCGGCGGTGACGAGGGCACCTGCACATGCGTTGATGCTTCGCATTGATCGCCACCCAGAGCGGTGAGGGACAGGGTGTGTCAGCTGGCCTGTGTAAGTGCCTGACTCGGTGATGGGTCAGGCCAGGTCGAGCCGG
>NZ_JALPKQ010000044.1:0-43295 GCF_051383655.1 Geodermatophilus sp. CPCC 205761 | reverse complement strand
GCCCGGGCCGCCGCCCGTGCCGCCCGCCGGCCGGAGCCGCGTCCCGCCGCCCGCCCGGCGACGGCGCCCCGCGCCGCCCCCGTGGAGACCCCGGTCGCCCCGGTGGAGGAGGTGCACCACACCGTCGGCCTGCCGCACCCGAGCCTGCCCCTGGCTCCGGTGCACCCGCTGCGCCCGGGCCGGGTGGTCGCCGCCCGCGCCGCGGCGCCGGCCGGCTGGCAGAACAGCGCCGTGGTGGGCCTCGACGACGACGACATCGGCTTCGCCGACATCGACGTCTACCAGCCCCGCAAGGTCGCCAACGGCTGAGCCGATGCTCCGGCGCCGCCCCCGTGGCGGCGCCGGAGCGCACGGACGGTAAGCTCTCCGTTCGTCAGGGGCTGTGGCGCAGACCGGTAGCGCACCTCGTTCGCATCGAGGGGGTCAGGGGTTCAAATCCCCTCAGCTCCACCCGACAGCACGACGCCCCGCCCGGGCTCCCCGGGCGGGGCGTCGTCGTCTGTGCGGGAGGTCCCCCCGTGGAGTCGCTCCGCGCACGGCCGACCACCCAGAGTGCCGGACCGTCCGGGGCGGGCGCGGGCCTCCGGCGAGGCGCGTTGTCCGGGCCCGAGCCCTGCGGCACCGTCGCGCGGCATGCGGCAACGAGGCAGCGTCGTCCGTCGGTGGTCCGGCCGCGCCCTGCACCTGGGCGTGCTCGCGGCGCTCGCGGCGGGAACGCTGGCGGCCACGGCCGGCCCGGCCGGAGCTCTCCCGGCGCTGACCGGTGGGTTCGTCGTCCAGGAGCTGCCCAGCGGCCAGGAGGAGGCCCTCACCGACGTCGAGTTCCTGCCCGACGGCAGCTACCTCACCACCGGCAAGAACGGCCGGGTGGCGTGGGTGTCAGCGGACGGGGAGGCCCGGACGCTCGCCGAGCTGTCCGTGGTGACCACCGGCGACCACGGGCTGCTGGGGATCGCCGTCTCCCCGGACGCGGACACGGTCTACCTGACGCGCACCCTGGAGGTCGAGGGGCTGTGGACGGTGCGGCTGGCCGCCTGGACCCTCGTCGGCGGAGCCGCCCCGACCGCGCTGGCCGACGAGCGGGTCCTCTTCGAGCTGCCGGCCGGCACCGACACCCACGCGATGACCAGCGTGGTCGCCGACGACGACGGCACCCTGTGGGCCTCGATCGGCGACAGCGCCGACCCCCGGATCGTCGACCCGCTGGCGCTGCGGGCCCTGGACCGCACCAGCGGCTACGGCAAGCTGCTGCACGTCCGCCCCGACGGCAGCGGGGTGCCGGAGAACCCGTTCTACGACCCGGACGCCCCGTCGTCGTGGCAGAGCCGGGTGTACGCCAGCGGCTTCCGCAGCCCGTTCCGGTTCAGCCTCGACCCGGTCACCGGCGTCCCCCTGCTCGGCGACGTCGGCCAGAACACGTGGGAGGAGGTGGACGTCGTCCGTCGCGGGGCGAGCTACGGCTGGCCGTGCTGGGAGGGCGACCTGCCGACGGCGGGCTACTCGGAGCTGCCGGCCTGCCAGGGCGTCCCCAACACCGCGCCGCTGCACTCCTACGTGCACGGACCGGCCGGAACCGCGGTCACCGGCGGCCTCGTCTACACCGGGACGGCGTACCCGGCCGAGTACCAGGGCGCCTACTTCTTCGGCGACTACTCCTCCCAGCGCGTCTACACGCTGCGCCACGACGACCAGGGCCGGCTGGTGCGGGCGCCGGAGGCCGACGGTTTCGGTGCGGACAACGGCGCACCCGTCTCCTTCGCCGCGCACCCCGGGAACGGGGACGTCGTCTGGGCCGACATCCGCGACAGCGTGCTCCAGCGACTGGTGTACGCGCCGGGCAACCGCCCGCCGCACGCGCGGGCCACGGCCACGGTGGAGGCCCTCACCAGGACGGTCACCTTCGACGGGGGCGGCTCGAGCGACCTCGACGGCGAGCCCCTGACCCACCGCTGGGACTTCGGCGACGGGGCCGTCGGTGAGGGCGCCCAGGCGGTGCACACCTACGCCGGGACCGGCACCGAGCCGGTGACCGCGACGCTCACGGTCACCGATCCCGGCGGGGCGACGGACACGACCACGGTGACCGTCGTGCCCGGCAACACCGCTCCGGTGCTCTCGCTCGACGCGCCGCCGGGCGACCGGCGGTGGGTCCCCGGCGAGCTGGTGCAGGCCTCGGCGACGGCGGTCGACGCCGAGGACGGCCCGCTGACCGTGCGGTGGCGCGAGGTGCTCGTGCACTGCAGCGCCGGGCTGTGCCACGACCACCCCGGCGAGTCCTCCACGGGGCCCGAGTACGCCCGGCCCTTCGTCGACCACGGTGAGGGCACCCGCATGGAGGTCGTCGTGACCGCGACCGACAGCGCCGGCGCCGAGGCCCGGGCCTCCTTCGTCCTCTACCCGGTGACGGCGGTCTGAGGTTCCGGCTTCCCGTCAGACGGCGCCGCGGAAGTCCGGCGGCCGCCGCTCGATGAACGCGCGCACGCCCTCGCGGCCCTCAGGATCGGCCGCGGACTCGGCGATCAGGCGCGCCTCGTCGTCCAGCTGCTCGTCCAGCGTCCGGACGGCGGCCTGCCGGACCAGCGCGCGGGTGCGGACCATCGCCCGGACCGGGCCGGCCGCCACCGCGTGCGCGAGCGCGATCGCCGCCTGGTGCACCTCCTCGTCCTCCACGAGGCGGGCGACCAGGCCGAACATGTGCGCCTCGGCGGCGGTGAGCGCCCCGTTGGTCAGCATGAGCTCCAGCGCGCGGGGCGCGCCGAGTGCCCGGGTGAGTGCCCACGAGGTGCCGCCGTCGGGGGAGAAGCCGATGGCGCCGTAGGCCGGCCGGATCTTGGTCGACCGGGCGCAGACGACGACGTCGCAGGCGCCGATGAGCCCGACCCCGGCACCGGCCACCGCCCCCTGGACCCCGGTGACGACCGGCACCGGGCAGTGCAGCAGTGCCCGGACGACCTCGTGCCAGTCGCGCGCGAGCCGGCCGACGTACCCGCCGAGGTCGTCGCTCGCGGCGAAGGTCTGGATGTCGCCGCCGACGCAGAACCGCTCGCCGTTGCCGAGCAGCAGCACGGTGCGGGTCTGCGGCGGGCGGTCGCGCAGGGCGGCGGCCAGCTCCTCGGCCATCGCCGGGTCGAGGGCGTTGCCCGCCTCCGGCCGGTCCAGGGTGATCCGCCAGACGTCACCGTCGATCCCGGTCAGCACCCGCGGCCGCTGCACTGCGCTGGTCATCGCCGTCCCTCCCGTGCCGGTGCCGTCACCGTAGGGGGCGCGGCCGCGGCCTGCTCAGAACCAGGAGGGGAACCACATCCGGTCCAGCCACTCGGCGTGCGACAGCGGCTGCCCGGTGAGCACCGGGTAGAAGAAGACGAACGTCGCGGCGACGACCCCCACGTACAGCGCGACGGCCGACAGCCCCACCTGGCGCCGCCACGGGTCGGCGCCGGGGCGGCCGAGCACGTCCTGCAGGACGAGGACGACGGCGAGCACGAAGAACGGCAGGACCGGAGCCGTGTAGAAGACGAACATCGTCCGCTCGGGGTTGAGGAACCAGGCTCCCCAGCCGGCGGCGATGGCGGTGGCCACGACGAGCGCGGCGGGGTCGCGGCGGGCGACCAGGCGCCAGACGAGCCAGACCAGCGCGGGCGCGAAGGCGAACCACAGCGTCGGCGTCCCGACCATCAAGATGTAGCGGACCACCTGGTCACCCGCGGAGTCGGTGAGCCCCTGCGGGTTCCACAGCAGGATCGGCCGGCCGTTCACCAGCCACGTCCACGGTCCCGACTCCCAGGGGTGCGGCGTCGACAGGCCGCTGTGGAACCGCAGCCACTCGGCGTGCTGGTGCCACAGCGAGCGCAGCGCGTCCGGGACCCACGGGACGGCCGTGTCCGGGTTCTGCTGCGCCCACGCCTTGCCCTGCGACGTCTCACCGAGGAACCAGCCGGTGAAGGCGGCCAGGTAGGTGAGCACGGGCACGGCGGCCAGCGCCCACAGCGCCCCGGGGAGCCCGCGGCGGGCCGCAACGAGCGTCGGACGGCGGACGCCGGCCTCGCGCCAGGCCGCGCGGTCCCACACCAGCGAGAGGACGGCGAACAGCGCCAGGAAGTAGATGCCGCTCCACTTCACCGCGCAGGCGCACCCGAGCAGGAACCCGGCAGCCAGCCGCCAGCCGCGCGGGCCGAGCGCGAAGCCGCCGGCGGCGCGGTCGCCCGCGGCCCGGACCCGCTCGCGCACCCGGTCGCGGTCGACCACCAGGCAGGCCACCGCGGAGACGACGAAGACCTGGAGGAACACGTCGAGCAGGCCGATGCGGGACAGCGTGAAGGCCACGCCGTCCAGCGCCAGGAGCACGCCGGCGACCAGGCCCAGCAGCGTCGAGCCGGTCAGCCGCCGGGTGAGCCGGGTGAGGACGACGACGGTGACCGTGCCGGCGACCACCGAGGGGACCCGCCAGCCGAACGAGTCATAGCCGAAGAGGTGGACGCCGCCGGCGATCAGCCACTTGCCCAGGGGCGGGTGGACGATGAACGTGTAGCCGCGGTTGTACTCGTGGCCCCACTCGAGCAGCTCCCGCGCCTCGGGCGGGTAGTACGCCTCGTCGAAGAGCAGGTCGCCGGGATAGCTGAGGTGCCACAGCCGGACGGCGGCGGTGGCCAGGGCGAGCACCGCGGTGAGCGCCCACGACAGCCAGGGGTCGGCCGGCAGGGGCGGCGTCCGGTCGCGGCGGGGGCGCGGCAGCGGCCGGCGGCGCACCGCCGACGGGCGGTCCCCGCCGGGCTCCCGGCCCGTCAGCTCGGGAGCCAGCACCGCCATGGGGCCAGGGTAGTGAAGGGACCCCCCTGCCCCCGGCACTCGCAGGCTCGCGCCGGGCCCCTGCAGGCGGGCCGGCGATTCCGGCCGTGACAGGCTCGGGCGCGTGACGGGACGTCTGGTGCTGGGTGGGGCGCCGCTGGGCCAGCCCGGGGACGTCGGCCCGCGGCTGCGGGCGGCCATGGCCGGTGCCGACGTCCTGGCGGTGGAGGACACCCGCCGGCTGCACCGGCTGGCTCAGGACCTCGAGGTGACGCTGACCGGCCGGGTGGTCACCTTCCACGAGTCGGTGGAGCGGTCCCGGCTGCCGGGGCTGCTCGCCGCGCTGGCCGAGGGGCAGACGGTGCTCCTGCTCACCGACGCCGGGATGCCATCGGTCTCCGACCCCGGCTACACGCTGGTGCGGGCGGCGATCGACGCGGGCGTGGCGGTCACGTCGGTGCCCGGACCGTCGGCGGTGACGACCGCGCTGGCGGTGTCCGGGCTGCCGGTCGACCGCTTCTGCTTCGAGGGGTTCCTGCCGCGCAAGGGCGGGGAGCGGCGGTCGCGGCTGGCCGGGCTGTCCGACGAGCGCCGCACGATGGTCTTCTTCGAGTCGCCGCACCGGCTGGCCGACGCGCTGACCGACGCGGCGGGCGCGTTCGGGCCCGACCGCGACGCCGCCGTCTGCCGGGAGCTGACCAAGACCCACGAGGAGGTCCGCCGGGGCACCCTCGCCGAGCTCGCGGACTGGGCGGCCGACGGGGTGAAGGGCGAGATCACGCTGGTCGTCGGCGGGGCGCCGGCCGGGCCGGTGCCGCTCTCGCCCGCCGAGCTGGCCGCGGAGGTCGCGGCGGAGGAGGCGGCGGGCGCCACGCGCAAGGACGCCATCCGCGCCGTCGTCGTCCGGACCGGCCTGCCGCGCCGCACCGTCTACGACGCCGTCGTCGCCGCCAAGTCCCCGTGACGTCGCAGGCATAGGAAGCAATACGCACGTCTGCGCCGCCTCGACGTGGGCAGAGGATCCAATTCCCGCGCGGTCGACGGGTGGCCGGCACGCGAAGCGCCGGAGCGCGTCAGCTCACCCGGAGCTGGCTCGCCCGGGTCGCATAGACCTCGAGGACCCGCCGCCGCACGAGGTCAGGGTCGCGCCGGACGTCGGCGTAGGTGAACCGCAAGACCACCCAGCCCAGTGCGGCCAGCGCGGTGTCGCGTGCGAGGTCCTTGCGACGGTCCTCGGGAGAGGTGTGGTGCCGGGCACCGTCGAGCTCGACGGCGATCTTCACCTCCGGCCAGGCGCGATCGAGGCGGATCGCTCCACTCGGCAGCACGATCCGGTACTGCCCGACGCTGCGTGGGACGGACGGGTGGCGGAAGACGTCGAGGACCCCGGGAGCCTCCAATTCGCTCTGGCAGCCGTCCTCTGCCAGGTCGATCGCCTGGGCGAGCAGCCGGTGCCCGCCGACGTTGGGTCGCTCCGCCAGAGCGCCCCGGAGGTGCAGCGCTGTGGTCAGTCCCTGACGGATGACGTCGAGCAGCAGGGGCCGCCGGTCGGCCGGGGCGAGCAGAGGCCATCCGTCGACGACCGAACGGGGCAGATCGGTGATCAGCAGGCCGCGGCGGACGACGCACTGCGGCGACTCGGGCGAGAACCGCAGGCGCCGGTGGACGATCAGGTCGGGTGCGCCGGCCCTGCGGATCGACTGGTCGACCGTCAGGTGCAGGGGGCGTTCCAGTGGCAGCACACCCCACACCGCCAGTGCTGTCGTGTGGCTGAGCGCGGCTGCGGGGCCGGCATGACGCAGTGCCGCGCGGAGCAGCAGGTCCTCGGTCATGCGACCGTCCGCAGCGCGGTAGACGTGCGGGAAGACGCGAATGAGCGTGCGTCGTCCGATGTAGCCATCCAGCACGCTGCCGGGGACGCGCGCGAGCAGCTCCTGCCGGGTCGCCAGCCCGCCGTGCTCGTCCAACTCCGCCGAGACCACCTGACGCCAATCCACGCGAGCAGGCTCACCGAAGGGAGGCCGTGCGTGGCGACGTCCTCCGGATCTGTGGACAGCGCAGTGCGACCCGACGACCGCCCCGCACGAGGCATAGGAAGCTTTTCCCACGTCTGCGGTCGGAGAACGTGCGAATAGCTTCCTATGCCTCGACTGCCGCGGTCAGAGCCAGCCGTTGCGCTTGAAGCCGCGGTAGAGGAGGACGCAGGCGGTCAGGATCACCAGCAGCACCAGCGGGTAACCGAAGCGCCAGGTCAGCTCGGGCATGTACTCGAAGTTCATCCCGTAGATCCCGGCGATGGCCGTGGGGACGGCGATGATCCCGGCCCAGGCGCTGATCTTCCGCATGTCCTCGTTGTCGGCCTGCGAGGTGCGCGCCAGCGAGGCCTGCAGGATCGAGGTCAGCAGCTCGTCGAGGCCGGAGACCTGGTCGCGGACGCGGATGGCGTGGTCCTCGACGTCCCGGAAGTACGAGCGCATGGCCTCCGGGACGACCTCGAACTGCCGCTGCGACAACCGCTGCAGCGGCACCTCCAGCGGGGAGACCGCCCGGCGCAGCGACATCAGCTCCCGCTTGAGCTGGTACAGCCGGCCGATGTCGTCGGAGCGCCGGTCGCTGAACACCGACGCCTCCAGCTCGTCGACGTCCTCCTCCACCTGGCTCGCGACGTCGACGAAGTCGTCGACCACCCGGTCGGCCACGCCGTACAGCACCGCCGCCGGCCCCAGGCACAGCAGCTCGCGCTGCTCCTCCAGGTTGCGTCGCAGGTCGGCCAGCCCCCCGTGCTCGCCGTGCCGGACCGTGATCACGTAGTGCGGGCCGAGGAACACCATCACCTCGCCGGTGTCGACCACCTCGCTGGTCGCGGTGAGCCGGTCGTGCTCCACGTACGTCGCGGTCTTGAGCACCATGAACAGGCCGTCGTCGTACCGCTCGAGCTTGGGGCGCTGGTGGGCGTAGACGGCGTCCTCGACGGCGAGGGGGTGCAGGCCGTACCGCTCGGCGATCGCGCCGAGCTCCACCTCGGTCGGCGCGTACAGCCCCAGCCAGACGAAGCCGCCCCGCTCGGTCGCCTCGCGCAGCGCGTCGTGCGGGTGGACCGGGTCCTGGCGGCGGCCGTCGACGTAGATCCCGCAGTCGACGACCGGGCTGAGCCCCTCGGCCCGGGACGGCGTCGTGCGCGGCGGGCCGGCCGGGCGGGGGCGGAGCGTCGGTGGCTCGGACTGGCCGGGGCGGAGGGTCGGCGGCTCGGCCGACAGCCCCCCGGACGCACCGCGCGGGGTCTCGGTGCCGGTCATCCGCTCTCCTCTCCCGGGTCGCCCGTCCGGGTCGACCGGCTTGCCAGCGTAGGCATGCAGCCTGTCCACGACCGTGCGACGCTGCCCAGGTCGAGCTCCGCCGGCCGGACGCCGGCCCGCCGGGAGGGGACGCCGTGGCCGCGAACACGCGCCGGGTCAAGTCCGTCGAGGACTCCATCCGCGACACCGACGAACCCGAGCACCGGCTCAAGAAGAACCTCTCCGGCCTCGACCTCACCGTCTTCGGCGTCGGCGTCATCATCGGCACCGGGATCTTCGTGCTCACCGGGCTGGTCGCCCGGGACCAGGCCGGCCCAGCGGTGGCGATCAGCTTCGTCATCGCCGGCGTGGTCTGCGGGCTGGCCGCGCTGTGCTACGCCGAGTTCGCCTCCACCGTGCCGGTCGCCGGCTCGGCGTACACCTTCTCCTACGCGACCTTCGGCGAGTTCGTCGCCTGGATCATCGGCTGGGACCTCGTCCTCGAGCTGGCGCTGGGCGCCGCGACGGTGTCGGTGGGCTGGTCGGGCTACCTCAACCAGCTGCTCGACGACCTCGGGATGGCCCTGCCCACGTCGATCGCGGGGGAGACGGCGAGCTTCAACATCCCCGCGATGGTGATCGCGCTGGCCATGACCGCCGTCCTGGTGCTGGGCATCAAGCTCTCCTCGCGGGTCACCGCGGTCATCGTCGCGATCAAGCTGGCCGTCGTCCTGCTGGTGATCGTGGTCGGCCTGTTCTACGTCTCCGCCGACAACTACTCGCCGTTCATCCCGCCGGCCGAGCCGCTGGCCGAGGGGGAGAGCGGGCTGCACACCCCGCTCGTCCAGCTGCTCGGCTTCGCGCAGGGGAGCTTCGGGTGGAGCGGCGTGCTGGCCGGCGCCGCGATCGTCTTCTTCGCCTTCATCGGGTTCGACATCGTCGCGACGGCGGCGGAGGAGACGCGCAACCCGGGCAGGGACCTCCCGCGCGGGATCATCGGCTCGCTGGCCATCTGCACCACGCTCTACGTGGCCGTCTCGCTGGTCGTCGTCGGCATGCAGGAGTACACCGAGCTGTCGGCCGACGCGCCGCTGGCCGGGGCGTTCGCCGCCAACGGGCTGACGTTCTTCTCCAGCGTCATCTCCCTCGGTGCGCTGGCCGGCCTGACCTCGGTGGTCATGATCCTCATGCTCGGCCAGTCGCGGGTGCTGTTCGCGATGAGCCGGGACCACCTGCTGCCGGGCGGGCTGGCCCGTGTGCACCCGCGCTACGGCACGCCGTACAAGATCACCATCGCCACCGGCGCGGTCGTCGCGCTCCTGGCCGGCCTGGTCCCGCTCACCGCGCTGGCCGAGCTGGTCAACATCGGCACGCTCTTCGCGTTCCTGCTGGTGTCGGTCGGCGTGTGGCGGCTGCGGCGCACCCGGCCCGACCTCGAGCGGACCTTCCGGGTCCCGTTCGTCCAGGTGCTGCCGTGGGTCTCCGCCGCGGCCTGCCTCTGGCTGATGGCCAACCTCCCGGTCGACACCTGGCTGCGCTTCCTGGTGTGGATGCTGATCGGGATCGTCATCTACTTCGTCTACGGCCGCGGCCACAGCCGGATGGCGACCGGGGAGCGCGTCCCGGCGTCGACGGGCGGCAAGGACATCTCCCGCGCCTGAGCTCTCCTCCGGAGGGGTGAGGGGCACCTCCGTGGTCGTACAGCCGGCTCCCGCCGGCGCCGACCCGACTGGTGACCGTCGTCCCCGGCCAGGGAGAGCAGCACCGTGGCGAGCACCGTCCTCGACCCCCGGACCACCAGCGCACCGCCGTCCTCCGCGCGGGTCCACCCGCCGGTGACGGTGCTGGCGGCCGGCGCCGTCGCCGGCCTCGAGTCCGTGGCCCTGGTGGCCGGCGCGCTGACCGGGCTGGACGGCCTGCTGCTGTCCCCGCTGCGCCCCTCCGGCGCGCTGGTGGCGGTGGTCCTGGTCGCCCTGGCCGCGTGGGTGGTGCTGTGCGCCGGGGGTGGCGCGCTGCTCGTCGACGGGTCCGGACGGCGGCTGTTCACCGGTCTCGCCACCGCCGAGCTGGCACTCGTCGGCGTGCTGCTGATGGCCAGCCTCGTCGGCCCGCTGCCCGCCGTCGCACCGGCCACGCTGCCGGCGCTGGTCCTGCTGCTCCTCGCCGTCCCGGTCGGGAAGCTGCTGCTCGCCGGCTCGCCCTCGGCGCTGGCCTGGGCGGCGCAGGGACCGCGGGTCCCGGCCGACCGCTCCGAGACCGGTCCGGCGCGGCCGGTGCTGCGCGCCGCCACGCTGGCCGTCATCGGGCTGGCGCTCTGCACCGTCGCGCTCAGCACGCCGGCCCCGGGCACCGCGAGCGACGCGCCGGCGACGGCGGGCACCAGCCGCCCCTGAACCGGCTGGACCCCCCTCCGTACCCTCGGACGCGTGAGTGATCGGCACATCCTGACGGCCGTGGCCTGGCCCTACGCCAACGGCCCGCGGCACATCGGCCACGTCTCCGGCTTCGGCGTCCCCTCCGACGTCTTCAGCCGCTACCACCGCATGGTGGGGGACAGGGTGCTGATGGTCAGCGGCACCGACGAACACGGGACGCCGATCACCGTGGCCGCCGACGCCGAGGGGATCACCCCGCGGGAGATCGCCGACCGCAACAACCGGATCATCGTGAACGACCTGGCCAGCCTCGGGCTGAGCTACGACCTGTTCACCCGGACGACGACGGTCAACCACGCCCGGATCAGCCAGGAGATCTTCCTGGGGCTGCTGAAGAACGGCTACGTCTTCCCGCAGACGACGCTCGGCGCGATCAGCCCGTCCACCGGCCGCACCCTGCCCGACCGCTACATCGAGGGCACCTGCCCCATCTGCGGCTACGACGGCGCCCGCGGCGACCAGTGCGACAACTGCGGCAACCAGCTCGACCCGGTCGACCTGATCAACCCGGTCAGCCGGATCAACGGGGAGACCCCGAAGTTCGTCGAGGAGGAGCACTACTTCCTCGACCTGCCGGCCTTCACGAGGGCGCTGGGCGACTGGCTGGCCACGCGGAAGAGCTGGCGGCCCAACGTGCTGAACTTCAGCGTCAACCTGCTCGACGACCTCAAGCCGCGCAGCTACACCCGCGACATCGACTGGGGCGTGCCGGTGCCGCTGGACGGCTGGCGCGACCGGCCGGACAAGCGCATCTACGTGTGGTTCGACGCCGTCGTCGGCTACCTGTCCGCGTCGATCGAGTGGGCCCGCCGCTCCGGGGACGCCGAGGCGTGGCGGCAGTGGTGGCAGGCGCCGGACTCCGACGCCTACTACTTCATGGGCAAGGACAACATCGTCTTCCACTCCGAGATCTGGCCGGCCCAGCTGCTCGGCTACAACGGCGCGGGCGACAAGGGCGGGACGCCGGGCTCGCTGGGCCGGCTCAACCTGCCCACCGAGGTGGTCTCCAGCGAGTTCCTGACGATGGAGGGGCGCAAGTTCTCCTCCTCCCGCCAGGTCGTGATCTACGTGCGCGACTTCCTGGCCCGCTACGACGCCGACGCGCTGCGCTACTTCATCGCCGCGGCCGGCCCGGAGAGCCAGGACACCGACTTCACCTGGGCGGAGTTCCGCCGCCGCAACAACGACGAGCTGGTCGCCGGCTGGGGCAACCTGGTCAACCGCTCGGTGTCGATGGCGGCCAAGAACGTCGGCGCCGTCCCCACGCCCGGTGAGCTCACCGAGGCCGACCAGGCCCTGCTGGCGACGACGAAGGCGGCGTTCGGGCCGATCGGCGACCTCCTGGCGCGCAACCGGCAGAAGGCCGCGGCCGCCGAGGCGATGCGGGTGGTCGGCGAGGCCAACAAGTACCTGTCCGACCAGGCGCCGTGGAAGCTCAAGGAGGACCCGGCCCGCCGGGACACCGTCCTGCACACCGCGCTCCAGGCGATCAGCGACTGCAACGCGCTGCTGACCCCGTTCCTCCCGCACTCCGCGCAGAAGATCCACGAGCTGCTCGGCGGCACGGGTGTGTGGTCGCCGGCCCCGCGGATCGACGAGGTGACCGACCTCGACGACGGCTCGCCCTACCCGGTCATCACCGGGGACTACGACGCCGCGCAGGCGGTCTGGGCGTCCCGGCCGCTGCCGGCCGGCACGCCGCTCGCGCCGCCCACCCCGGTGTTCACCAAGCTCGACGAGTCGATCGTCGCCGACGAGCTGCGCCGCCTGGAGGACGGCGGAGCCTCCTCGTGAGCCGGTCGGCCGGCGCCCGCGCCAACCGGCGGGGCGAGCCGCCGCCCTCCCCGGAGCCGCTGCCGTCCCCGGCGGTCGACAGCCACACCCACCTCGACATCGCCCTCGACAGCGACCGGCGGCCCGACGAGGCCGCGGTGGACGCCGAGATCGCGGCCGCCGTGGCCGTCGGCGTCACCCGGCTCGTCCAGGTCGGCGTCGACGTCGGCTCGTCCCGGTGGTCGGCGCAGCTCGCGGCCCGGCACCCGAACGTGCTGGCCGCGGTCGCCGTCCACCCGAACGAGGCGGGGACCGGAGCGGCCACCGACGACGTGCTGGCCGAGATCGACCGGCTCGCGGCGCTGCCCCGCGTGCGCGCGGTGGGGGAGACCGGGCTGGACCGCTTCCGCACCGGTCCCGAGGGCTGGGCGGCGCAGGAGGCGTCGTTCCGGGCGCACATCCGGATCGCGAAGGAGCGGGACGTCGCGCTGGTCATCCACGACCGCGACGCCCACGAGGAGATCCTCCGCGTGCTCGACGACGAGGGGGCGCCCGAGCACACCGTCTTCCACTGCTTCTCCGGGGACGCCGCGTTCGCGACGGCCTGCGTCGAGCGCGGTCACGTGCTCTCCTTCGCCGGCACCCTGACCTTCGGCAACGCCGGCTACCTCCGGGAGGCCGCGGCGCTCACGCCGCTGGACCAGTTGCTGGTCGAGACCGACTCACCGTTCCTCACGCCGATGCCGCACCGCGGCCGGCCGAACGCCTCGCGTCTCGTGCCGCTCACCGTGCGGGCGCTGGCCGAGGTGACCGGCGCGGAGCTCGACCAGCTGTGCGCCGCCCTGACGGCCACCGCCGAGCGGGTCTTCGGCCCGTGGGGCGGGGACGGGACGCCCGCCGGCTGACGACGGACCACAGCCTCTCCCGTTCCCGGCGGAAGAGTGGACACTGGGCGCCGTGGGTCGCCTCATCGCCGTCGTGCTGTTCATCGCCGTCCTGGTGCCGGGTGTCCTGCTGGCCCGGGCATGGGCGCAGGCCGCGGGCCACCGGGCGGTGGCCGCGGCGGCCGTCGAGTTCGCCGTCCCGACCCCGGAGGGGAGCGCCACGCTGCGGCGTCAGGCGCAGCACGGTCGCCGGGTCCGCCGGTTGGGGTTCCTGCTCGGCGTCGTCGGCATCGTGGTCAGCGTCGTGCTGTTCGGCGAGGCCTCGGTGTTCCTGTGGGCGCCGGCGCTGGCGATCGGGCTGCTGACCGGCGTCGTGCTCGCCGAGGCGACCCGCCCGCGCCCGCGGTGGCGCACCGGCACGGCGGCCCGCCGGCCGCGCCGCTCGGAGCAGATCTCCCTGTTCCTGCTCTGGTCGATGCGCGTGGTGATGGCCGCCGAGCTGGTCACCGCCGTCCTGATGTGGCAGCAGGACAACCTGCCCGACTCGGTCGGCTGGGTCGCGATCGTGGTGCCGGCGGCGACCTGGGTGCTGGCCGAGGTGGCGCTGCTGCGGGTGCTCGTCCGCCCGGTGCCGGCCGAGGGCGCCGACGTCCCGGTCGACGAGGCGCTGCGCACCTGGACGACGCACCTGGTCACCGCCGCCACGAGCGTCCTCGCCCTGCTGCCGCTCGGCACGCTCCTCCTGGCGGCCGGCATCGACCTGGGGGACCGGGTCACCGACGGGTTCGACCTGCTGCCCGTCGCGCTCGTCGCGGGCGGGTTCGCCTCGCTGGCCGCGGGCCTGGCGGTCGCCGTCTTCCTGGTCACCTGGCTGCGGCCGATCCGCTCGAACGACCGCGCCCTCGCCGGGTAGCGGCCGGGTGTTCTGCCCCTGAGCGGTCTTCGCCACACTGTGGGGTTGGTCACCCCTCCCGCCTCACGCTGCGCAACTGTCACACCCGCCCCACGCGGCCCGGCGCACACGGAGAGTGTCGGCGCGTCCACAAGTCGACAGGACGCTCCTCTGCTTCACTCGCTGCGCACCGGTGCAAGACGCACCGTGTTCGTTATCGTGTCGTGACCAGCCGGGGTGGGGACCGACCCGGACGGCACCGCGACCGGGAGCGCTGAGCTCCCGGTCGACTGCCGTTCGAGCCGGGGACGCGCTCGGTGCCCGCCTGCCGGTGGGCTCCTGCGCGGCCTCCTCTGCCCGGGTCCCGTGACCCCGTGGAAGTGTCGTGCCCCGATCGCTGAAGCTCGCCCTCTTCGCCCTCGTCCTGCTCGGACTGGTGGGCGGCTCCCTGGCCTACTTCGCCGCCCAGAAGTCCCTGACGCTGACCGTCGACGGGCAGGCGCGTGAGGTCAGCACCTACGCCGGCACGGTCGGCGAGGTGCTCGAGGAGGAGGGCCTCGAGACCCGGTCGCACGACGTCGTCCTCCCCGACGCCGGTGCCACCGTGGCCGACGGCGACACCGTCGTGGTCAACCGCGCCCGGCCGCTGCGCCTGACCGTGGACGGCGTCGAGAGCGAGGTCTACGTGACCGCGCTGTCGGTCGACGAGGCCCTCGAGCAGCTCGGCTACCGCGCCGCGGACCTCGTCGTCTCCGCCAGCCGCAGCGAGCGCCTCCCGCTCGACGGCATGGCGCTGTCGATCAGCACCCCCAAGGACGTCACCCTGCTGGTCGACGGCCGGCAGCTGGTCGTGACCACCACCGCCGCCACCGCCGGCGACCTGCTCGCCGAGCAGGGCGTCACCCTCGGCGCCACCGACCGCACGAGCCTCTACCCCGAGCAGGCGCTCATGAACGGGATGCGGCTGCAGGTCTTCCGCGTCCAGGTCAACGAGGTCACCGAGACCACCGCCATCGGCCACAACACGGTCGAGACCGAGGACCCCAACGTCCTCGAGGGCGACGAGACCGTCACCCAGCCGGGCGTGGACGGCGAGCAGGCCACCACCTTCCGGGTCACCGTGGTGGACGGCGTCGAGACCGCCCGCGAGCAGCTCAGCACCACCGTGACCCGCCAGCCGGTCGACGAGCTGGTCACCGTCGGCACCAAGGAGCGCCCCGCGGCGTCCAGTGGCAACGCGCCGTCCGCCGACGGCCTCAACTGGGCCGCGCTGGCGCAGTGCGAGTCCGGCGGCCGCCCCAACGCGGTGAGCTCCACGGGCAAGTACCACGGCCTCTACCAGTTCTCGCAGGCGACGTGGAGCGCCGTGGGCGGCACCGGGGTCCCCTCGGCCGCCTCCGCCGACGAGCAGACCTACCGCGCGCAGCTGCTCTACCAGCGCTCGGGCGCCGGCCAGTGGCCGCACTGCGGCTCCCGGCTGTTCGGCTGATCGGCTCCTCCTGACTCCCCCTCCCGAGCAGACCGACGGGCTGCTGGGCCCGGCCGCGATCCGCGACCTGGCCCAGCAGCTCGAGCTGCGTCCGACCAAGAGCCTCGGCCAGAACTTCCTGCACGACGCCAACACCATCCGGCGGATCGTGCGCACCGCCGAGCTGACCCCGGACGACGTCGTCCTGGAGGTCGGGCCGGGCCTCGGCTCGCTCACCCTGGCCCTGCTGCCCGCCGTCGCGCACGTGACCGCCGTCGAGATCGACCCGCGCCTGGCGGACCGGTTGCCGCGCACGGTGGCCGAGCGTGCGCCGGCGGTGGCCGGCCGGCTGACCGTCGTCGAGGCCGACGCGCTTCGGATCACCGGAGTTCCCGGGCCGGCTCCCACCGCACTGGTGGCCAACCTGCCGTACAACGTGGCGGTGCCCGTCCTCCTGCACCTGCTCGAGCTGCTGCCGACGCTGCGCCGCGCGCTGGTCCTCGTGCAGGCCGAGGTCGCCGAGCGGCTGGCCGCCGCGCCGGGCAGCGGCGCCTACGGCGTGCCGTCGGTGAAGGCGGCCTGGTACGGCGAGGTGCGGCGGGCCGGCTCCGTCGGCCGCCGGGTGTTCTGGCCCGAGCCCAAGGTCGACTCCGGGCTGGTGGCGCTGGTGCGGCGGCCGCCGCCGCCGGGGGACCGCGCGGCCACCTTCGCGGTCGTCGACGCCGCCTTCGGCATGCGCCGCAAGGGGCTGCGCGCGGCGCTGGCCCGCTGGGCCGGCAGCCCCGCGGCCGCGGAGGAGCGGCTGCGGGCGGCGGGGATCGAGCCCACCACCCGCGGCGAGCAGCTGTCGGTCACCGACTTCGCCCGCCTGGCAGCGACGCAGGCGGCGACGTGAGCTGGTCGTCGCCCGGGGGTCCTGGTCGCCTGGCCGGGGACGGCGCGGTCGCCGCACGGGCGCCGGCGAAGGTCAACGTGCACCTCGCCGTCGGCCCGCTGCGCGCCGACGGCTTCCACGAGCTGCGCACGGTCTACCTGGCCGTCTCGCTGTTCGACACCGTGACCGTGCGCCCCGGGGACGGGCTGGCGCTCACCGTCACCGGCGAGGGGACGACGGGAAGCGGCCCGGACGCCGTCCCGGCCGACCGCCGCAACCTCGTCTGGCGGGCCGCCGAGCTGCTCGCCGAGCGCGCCGGGGTGCCGGCCGAGGCGACCATCACCATCGACAAGTCGATCCCGGCGGCCGCGGGCCTGGCCGGCGGCAGTGCCGACGCGGCCGCGGCGCTGGTGGCCCTGGACGCACTGTGGGGCACCCACGCCACCCGCGGCGAGCTGTCCGCCCTCGCCGCGGAGCTGGGCAGCGACGTCCCGTTCAGCCTGCAGGGCGGCATCGCCCTCGGCTCCGGACGCGGGGAGCGGCTCTCGCCGGTGCTGGCCCGCCGCCGCTGGGACTGGGTGCTCGGCATCGCCGGCGAGGGGCTGTCGACGCCGGCGGTCTACGCCGAGCTCGACCGGTTGCGGGCCGAGGACCGGGTGCCCGACGGCACCGAGCCGGCCGCCCCCGAGCCGGTCATCGCTGCCCTGCGCAGCGGGCCGGTGTCCGCCCTCGCCGCCGCCCTCTCCAACGACCTGCAGGGCCCGGCGCTGTCGCTGCGGCCGGCCCTGCGGCGGGCCCTGCGCGCGGCCATCGGAGCCGGCGCGCCGGCGGCGATCGTCAGCGGCTCCGGGCCGACGGTGGCCGCGCTCGCCGAGGACGAGGAGGCGGCGGTGCGGCTGACGGCCCAGCTGGCCGGGGAGGGTGTGTTCCGCACCGTGCGGGCCGTGCACGGTCCGGTGCCCGGCGCGCGCCTGGTCGGCTGACCGACCTCAGGACGCCGGGCGGGCCGGCGGCCCGGCCAGCAGGACCGGGTGCGGGTCGAGGTGCGCCAGGCCGTGGTAGGCCAGGTTCACCAGGTGCGCGGCGACCTCCCGCTTGTCCGGCCAGCGGTGGTCGAGCCACCACTGCCCGACCAGCGCCACCATGCCCAGCAGTGCCTGGCTGTAGAGCTCGGCGAGCCGGGGGTCGTACCCGCGGGCGTCGAACTGGGCGGCGAGGATGTGCTCGACCTTCCCGGCCAGTTCGCCGATCAGCGACGAGTAGGTGCCCCGGCTGGTCGGCGGCGAGTCGCGGCTGAGCACCTGGAAGCCGTCGGTGTCCTCCTCGATGTAGTCGAGCAGGACCAGTGCCGCCCGCTCGAGCAGCTGGCGCGGTGTGCCCCCCGCGGCCAGCGCCGTGGTGAAGCGGTCGAGCAGCCGCTGCATCTCCCGGTCGACGACGACCGCGTACAGCCCCTCCTTGCCGCCGAAGTGCTCGTAGACGACCGGCTTGCTGACGTCGGCGCGGGCGGCGAGTTCCTCGATGGAGGTCGCCTCGTAGCCGCGCTGGGCGAACAGCTCGCGCCCGACGTCGAGCAGCTGCCGGCGCCGCTCGGCGCCGGTCATCCGCACCCGGCGGCGCGACGCGCCGCCGGGGGAGCCGGTCAGGGTGTGGCCGTCGCGGCGGCCCGCCGCTTGGCGGCGAGCCGGACGGGGTCGGGCCACTTGACGTCGCGCGCCCAGCCGAGCTTCTCGAACAGCCAGATGACGCGGGCGCTCATGTCGACCTGCCCGCGCAGCACGCCGTGCCGGGCGCAGGTGGGGTCGGCGTGGTGCAGGTTGTGCCAAGACTCGCCGCCGCTGAGGATCGCCAGGGGCCAGAAGTTGGTCGCGCGGTCCCGCGAGGCGAACGGCCGGGTGCCGACGACGTGGCACACCGAGTTGATCGACCAGGTGACGTGGTGCAGCAGCGCCACCCGCACCAGGCCGGCCCAGAAGAACGCCGTCCACGCGCCGGCCCAGCCGCCGGTCACCAGACCGCCGATCGCGGCCGGCAGGGCCAGGCTCAGGAAGGCCCAGACGACGAACAGCCGACTGGTGCGGCGCAGGGCGGCGTCCCTGAGCAGGTCGGGGGCGTACCGCTCCGGGTTGGTCTGCCGGCGGTCGAACAGCCAGCCCAGGTGCGCGTGCCACATGCCCTTGAGCAGCGCCCGGGTGTCGGTGCCGTACCGCCATGGCGAGTGCGGGTCGCCCTCGCGGTCGGAGAAGGCGTGGTGCCGGCGGTGGTCGGCGACCCACTGCACGACCGGACCCTGGATCGCCATGCAGCCCACGATCGCCAGCGCCATGCGCAGCGGCCGGTTGGCCTTGAACGAGCCGTGCGTGAAGTGCCGGTGGTAGCCGACCGTGACCCCGAGCAGGGTCAGGAAGTAGAAGCCGACCGCCAGACCGACGTCCAGCCAGGACAGGCCCCAGCCCCACACGGCGGGGACGACGGCGGCCAGCGCCAGGAACGGCACGACGACGAACACGTAGAGCGTGATCTGCTCGACCGCGCCCTTCTCCTTGCCCAGTGCGTTCGCCGGCAGCCCGGAGTCCGGGTCGGCGGTGGGGCGCACCGGAGCGGTGGGCCTCGTGCGAGCGGGAGCGGACAAGCGACCTCCAGGGACGGGCCCGGCAGGGCGCATGGGCTGGCGCCGCAGGTGCCGGGGGTTCGAGGCCGTAACCTACGTGACCGTAGGGAGCCGCGCCCGTCGAGCGGACGGGTGGTCTCCCGAGGCGACCGGTGCCCGGGCCCGGCGCGCGTCCTAGTCTCCAGGGGGACGCCGGCCGGCGTCCGTGACGCCGCAGTGGGGGATGGGGTAATCGGCAGCCCGCCGGCCTTTGGAGCCGGGAAGTCTCGGTTCGAGTCCGAGTCCCCCAGCAACGCCGACCCGAGCCCCAGGCACGAGGAGATCCGTGACCCACCCGAACGTCGCCGCCGTCGTCGTCCTCGCCGCTGGCCAGGGCACCCGGATGAAGTCGGCGCTGCCCAAGGTCCTGCACCCGCTCGGCGGGCGCAGCATGCTCGGCCACGTGCTGGCCGCCGTCGAGCCGCTGGCGGCCCGGCACACCCTCGTGGTCGTCGGCGCCGGACGGGAGACGGTGGCCGAGCACCTGGCCGCGACCGCGCCGGGGGCCCGGCCGGTGGTGCAGGAGGAGCAGAACGGGTCGGGGCACGCTGCCGCCGTCGCGCTGGCCGCCGTCCCGGACCTGGAGGGGCCGGTGCTGCTGGTCAACGGCGACGCCCCGCTGCTGCGCCGGGAGACCATCGGCGCGCTGGTCGACGCGCACACCGCCGCGGGCAACGTGCTCACCGTCCTGACCGCCGAGGTCGACGAGCCCACGGGGCTGGGCCGGATCGTGCGGGCCGAGGACGGCGGGGTGCTGGCGATCGTGGAGGAGCGGGACGCGACCGACGCGCAGCGGGCGATCCGCGAGGTGAACGCCGGCGTCTACGTCGGCGACGCGGCCGCGCTGCGCCGGGCACTGGACCGGGTCGGTGCGGCCAACGACCAGGGCGAGCAGTACCTGACCGACGTCCTCGGCCTGCTCGTCGCCGAGGGCGCCCGTGTCGGCGGCGAGCGCGCCGCGGACCCGGTCGACGTGCTCGGCTGCAACGACCGGCGGGAGCTCGCCGCCCGCCGGCGCACGCTGAACGACCGCGTGCTCGACGAGCTCATGCGCTCCGGCGTCACGGTCGTCGACCCGGCCACCACCTGGGTCGACGTCACCGTCACCGTCGGGCCGGACGCGCTGCTCGAGCCGGGCGTCCAGCTGCAGGGGACGACGTCGGTGGCCTCCGGCGCGGTCGTCGGGCCGGACAGCACGCTGGTGGACACCGCGGTGGGGGAGGGCGCCAGCGTCGTCCGGGCGCACTGCGTCGGGGCGGAGATCGGCCCCGACGTCTCGGTCGGGCCGTTCGCCTACCTGCGCCCCGGCACCCGGCTGCACGCCGGCGCGAAGGTCGGCACCTTCGTCGAGACGAAGAACGCCGAGGTGGGCGCCGGCTCGAAGGTGCCGCACCTGTCCTACGTCGGCGACGCCACGATCGGCGAGGGCTCGAACATCGGCGCGGCCACCGTCTTCGTCAACTACGACGGCGTGCACAAGCACCACACCACGATCGGCAGCCACGCGCGGACCGGAGCCGACAACATGTTCGTGGCACCGGTCACCATCGGGGACGGCGCCTACACCGCCGCCGGCTCGGTGATCACCTCGGACGTGCCCCCGGGGGCCATGGCCGTGGCGCGGGCCACGCAGCGCAATGTGGCAGGCTGGGTGGCACGGCGGCGGCCCGGAACGGCCGCCGCGAAGGCCGCCGAGGCGGCCAGGGGTGCAGCAGCCGGGACAGCGACCGACACTGGGACCAGGGGGTCCGAGTAGACGGCGGCGGATTTCGACCACCAGGGGTAACAGAGCCGATGAGCGCCATCCGGCAAGCCACCAGCAAGAGCCTGATGCTGTTCTCCGGGCGGGCTTATCCGGAGCTGACCGACGAGATCGCCGGCCACCTCGGGGTGTCGCCGACGCCGACGGCGGCCTACGAGTTCGCCAACGGCGAGCTGTTCGTCCGGTTCGAGGAGTCGGTACGCGGCTGCGACGCCTTCGTGGTGCAGAGTCACACCGCGCCGCTGAACACCTGGCTCATGGAGCAGCTGATCATGGTCGACGCGCTCAAGCGCGCCTCGGCCAAGCGGATCACCGTCGTCGCCCCGTTCTTCCCCTACGCCCGGCAGGACAAGAAGCACCGCGGCCGCGAGCCGATCTCCGCCCGCCTGGTCGCCGACCTGTTCAAGACCGCCGGCGCCGACCGGCTCATGACCGTCGACCTGCACACCGCACAGATCCAGGGCTTCTTCGACGGCCCGGTCGACCACCTCTTCGCCCTCGACCTGCTGGTGTCGCACGTCTGCCAGCGGTGGGGCGACCGCGACATCACCGTCGTCTCGCCGGACTCCGGCCGGGTGCGCGTCGCCGAGCGCTGGACCGACAAGCTGGGCGGCGTCCCGCTGGCCTTCATCCACAAGACCCGTGACCCGATGAAGCCCAACGAGGTCAAGGCCAACCGCGTCGTCGGTGACGTCGCCGGCCGGGCCTGCATCCTGGTCGACGACATGATCGACACCGGTGGCACGATCGTGAAGGCCGCCGAGACGCTGTTCGAGGCCGGCGCCGCCGACGTCATCGTCACCGCCACCCACGGCGTCCTCTCCGGCCCGGCCGTCGACCGGCTGAAGAACAGCCAGGTCAGCGAGGTCATCGTGACCAACACGCTGCCGATCGAGTCGGCCCGCCAGTTCGACAAGCTCACCGTGCTCTCCATCGCCCCGCTGCTCGCCCGGGCGATCAAGGAGGTCTTCGAGGACGGCTCGGTCACCAGCCTCTTCGACGGCGCGAGCTGAGCACATCGTCGTCCTACCGGACGACACCGCGGCCAGGTGCCGTCCCCCTGGTGCGCTGAGCCCCTCCCGTGTCCCGGCCGGGAGGTCCTCCGGACCCCCGCGGCCGGTCCACTCCGGGTCCGTGCCGTCCCCGACGGGGTCAGCGGATCTCGCCGCTGCGGGTCGGCCCATTGCGGACTTTCCGCGCCGAAAGTCCGGGTGGGGGCGTCGGGTATCCTGGGGTGGTTGCCCGGCGAGGGAGACGGTTCCTCCGTACTCCGTGATCGACGTGCGTGTGCCTCCAGGTGGGGTGTGCCGCGCCGTGTGCCGGCCACCGACACCGACCACCTCTCGAGGAGCACACCACCGTGGCTGACTTCCGCCTCGTCGCCGAGTCCCGCACCGAGTTCGGCAAGGGCGGCGCCCGCCGCACCCGCCGGGCCGGCCGCATCCCCGCCGTCCTCTACGGGCACGGCCAGGACGTCGTGCACCTGTCCCTGCCGGCCCGCGAGTTCGCCGCGGCGCTGCGCAACGGCGGCGCCAACGCCCTGCTGACCGTCGTCCTCGACGGCAAGGAGGAGCTGGCGCTGACCAAGGCCGTGCAGCGCGACCCGCTGACCCGCCAGCACGAGCACGTCGACCTGCTGCTCGTGCGCCGCGGTGAGCGGACGACCGTCGAGGTCCCGATCGTCGTCGTCGGCGAGCCCGGCATCGACTCGATCCCGAACCACCAGCTGAACACGGTCGCCATCGAGGCCGACGCCACGAAGCTGCCCGAGGCCATCGAGGTCGACATCACCGGCCGCACCGCCGGTCAGAACATCGCCGCCGGCGACCTCGTGCTGCCCAGCGGCGCGACGCTGATCACCGACGCCGAGGCGCTGGTCATCGGCTTCCTGGGCGCCCCGACCGCCGAGGCCCTCGAGGCCGAGCTGGCCGAGGCCGAGGCCGAGGCCGGCATCGAGCGCGAGGAGCACACCGAGCCCACCGAGGAGGCCACCTCCGAGACCGACGGTGCCGTCCCGGCCGACGCCGGCGAGAACACCGGCGTCCAGCCCTGAGCAGCGACGCAACGACCCGCGGGGGCGCCGGCGATGCCGGGGCCCCCGCGGTCGTGTCCGAGGGCCCCTTCCTGGTCGTCGGCCTCGGCAACCCCGGCCCGTCCTACGCCGGCCACCGGCACAACGTGGGCGCGATGGTGCTCGACGAGCTGGCCGCGCGGGCCGGCATCCGGCTCTCGCCGGGCAAGGGCGCCCGGTCCCGCGCGCTCTCCGGTGAGGGCCGGCTGGCCGGACGGCGGGTCGTGCTGGCCCGCCCCACCACCTACATGAACGAGTCCGGTGGGCCGGTGCGCGGCCTGCTGGACTACCACCACCTCCCGGCCTGCGACCTCGTGGTGCTGCACGACGAGCTCGACCTCCCGTTCTCCTGCGTGCGGCTCAAGCGGGGCGGCGGCGAGGGCGGCCACAACGGCCTGCGGTCGATCACCCGGTCCACCGGCACCAAGGACTACCTCCGGGTGCGCGTCGGCATCGGCCGCCCGCCCGGCCGGCAGGACCCCGCCGACTTCGTGCTCAAGGACTTCTCCGGCACCGAGCGCAAGGAGCTCGGCCTGCTGCTGGCCGAGGCGGCCGACGCGACCGAGGAGCTCCTCACCCGCGGGCTCGAGGCCGCGCAGAACGTCGTCCACCCCCGGACCTGACGCCCCGTCACCCCTCCCCGCCCCGACCGGGTGACTCCTGCTCCCATGGGGGTGAACGGTCGCCCCGCGCGTTGACCCGGTCGTGACGCCCTGTGATGGTTGCTGCGAAGTCGGGCTGCTGAGGCCCGCAGGACCGCCCGTTCCCGGGCTCCCGCACTCGGTTCCCGACTACGTACCGTCACGCGCGTCCGGGGGGAACCGTGCTACTCGACCACACCAGGGTCCGGCTGGGGACGGCTTCGGCCGTCCGGGCCAGGACGGCGACGCCGCGGCTCCGCACGGTGACCCGGGCCTGGGTGGGCCGCTTCTCACTCGCCCTCACCGGCTTCGAGGCGCTCGCCGCCGCCGGTGCCGGGGCGCTCGTCCTCGCCACCCGGGCGGAGGGATGGACCTCCGGCGCCGCGCTGTCGTGGGTGGTCCTCGCTCTCGTCGCCGCGTGGCCGCTGCTGCTGCACGCGGTCGGCGCGCACTCCGAGCGGGTCTTCGGCACCGGCAGCGACGAGTACCGGGCGGTCGGCAAGGCCGGCCTCGTCCTCCTCGCGCTGCTCGGTTTCCTCTCCTACGCCGCCGCGCTCGATCTCAGCCGCGCACTCGTCGTCGGCGCCGTCCCGGGTCTCACCCTCGTCACCCTGCTGGGCCGGTTCGCCGCCCGCTGCGCCCTGCGCGGGCTGCGGGCCCGCGGGTGGTGCACCAAGCGCGTGGTCGTCGTCGGCCGCGGGACCGCCGTCCTGGAGCTGGTCCAGCGGGTGCGCCGGGAGAACTACGCGGGCCTGGACGTCGTCGCGGCCTGCGTGACCCCCGACGACCGGGTGCGGGTGGCCCAGGGTGCCGCGGTCCCCGTGGGCGGTCTGGACGACGTCCTGGCCATCGCCGCGGAGCACGGCGCGGACACGATCGCGGTCACCTCGGCCAGCGAGACCGCCGCCGAGTACCTGCGCCGGCTGTCCTGGCAGCTGGAGGGCACCGGCATCGAGCTGCTCGTCGCGCCGGGCCTGGTCGAGGTCGCCGGCCCCCGCCTGCACATCCGCCCGCTCGAGGGGCTGCCGCTGCTCACCGTGGAGCAGCCGCGGTTCACCGGCTGGCAGCGCGTGGTCAAGGGCAGCCTGGACCGCGTCGCCGCCGCGCTCGCGATCGTCGCGCTCGCCCCGGTGCTGCTGGCCCTCGCGGCGGCGATCCGCCTGACCAGCCCCGGCCCGGTCCTCTACCGCCAGGAGCGGGTCGGCGTGAACGGCCAGGCCTTCACGATGCTGAAGTTCCGGAGCATGGTCGTCGGCGCCGACCGCCAGGTCGACGGGCTGCGGGCGGAGAACATCTCCGACGGGCTGCTGTTCAAGATGCGGGTCGATCCGCGGGTGACGCCGGTGGGCCGGCTGCTGCGCCGGCTGTCGCTGGACGAGCTGCCCCAGCTGTTCAACGTCCTCGGCGGCTCCATGTCGCTGGTCGGGCCCCGGCCACCGCTGCCCGGGGAGGTGGCCCGTTACGACACCTCGGTCAGCCGCCGGCTGCTGGTCAAGCCCGGCCTGACCGGGCTGTGGCAGATCTCCGGCCGCAGCGACCTGCCGTGGGAGGAGGCCGTCCGCCTCGACCTCCGCTACGTGGAGAACTGGTCGCTGGCGATGGACGCGCTCATCCTCGCCAAGACCGCCCGCGCCGTCCTCAGCCGCTCCGGCGCCTACTGAGGGCGCCAGCCCTCGCCCGCGTGACCCATGCGGGTGAGGGCGACCGCGCTGCGCTCCACGACCGGGTGACCGGCGTCGATGCTGCCTGGGAGAGACGGCACCCGTGCGACCCGCAGGGGCCCCCGCCGTCCGCTCGGAGGCAGGGATCGGAGGCCAGGTGGACGCGCTCAGCATCGCCATGGTGGGGACGCGAGGTGTCCCCGCCCGGTACGGCGGTTTCGAGACCGCCGTCGAGGAGGTGGGACGCCGTCTCGCCGACCGCGGGCACCGGGTCGTCGTCTACTGCCGGACCCCGCCGGGTGCGACCGAGCCGCCGCCGGCCGGGTACCTCGGCATGGAGCTGGTGCACCTGCCCGCCGCGCGCCGGCGCGCGCTGGAGACCCTGAGCCACACCGCGCTGTCGGTGCGGCACCTGCTCACCCACCGCACGGACGCCGCGTTCGTCTTCAACGCGGCCAACTCGCCGCTGCTGCCGGCGCTGCGCGCCGCCCGCATCCCGGTCGCCACGCACGTGGACGGGCTGGAGTGGAAGCGGGCGAAGTGGGGCCCGACCGGACGGCGCTACTACCGGGTCGCCGAGGCGCTCGCCGTCCGCTGGTCGGACGCGCTCATCGCCGACGCGCGGGGCATCGCCGACTACTACCGGGACGCCTTCGCCGCGCCGACGACGCTGCTCACCTACGGGGCGCCGCTCATCGACCCCGGCGCCGACCGCCTCGCCGAGCTCGACCTCGTCCCGGGCGGCTACCACCTCGTCGTCGCCCGCTTCGAGCCGGAGAACCACGTCGACCTGATCGTCGCGGGGTACGCGGCCAGCGCGGCGACCAAGCCACTGGTCGTCGTCGGCTCCGCGCCGTACGCCGACGCGTACACCCGCCGGGTGCACGCGCTCGCCGACGAGCGGGTCCGCTTCCTCGGCGGGGTCTGGGACCAGCAGGTGCTCGACCAGCTCTACGCCAACTGCGCCACCTACCTGCACGGGCACTCCGTCGGGGGCACCAACCCCTCGCTGCTGCGCGCCATCGGCGCCGGCGCGGCGGTGACCGCGTTCGACGTCGACTTCAACCGCGAGGTCGTCGCCGACGCCGGCCGCTACTTCCGCACGCCCGAGGACGTCGCCGGGCACGTGGTCGCGGTCGAGGCCGACCCCGAGGGCACGGCCCGCGCCGGCCGGCGGGCGCGCGAGCTGGCCGGCGGCTACGACTGGGACCAGGTGGCCGCCGGCTACGAGGAGCTGGCCCGCGTGCTGGCCGAGCGCCGGTTCCCCGGGCGCCGGCCCTCCGGGCGCCGGAGGCCGACCGCCGCCGACGCACCCGCCTCCTGGCACCGGCCGGCCGAGCTGCCGCCGGTGACCGGGGCCGTGCCGCCGCCGGTGACCCCGGCCGTGCCCGCACCGGCCGCCGCTCCCGCGGTGGAGCAGCTGCTGGCCGGTCAGCAGTGACCGCGACCGTGCCGGCCCCGCCCCCGGCGGGGCTGGGGGACACCCTGCGCCGCCTGGGGACGGCGCAGAAGGGAGCGCAGGGCGCGCCGGCCTACTCCCGCTTCGTCAACCGGCGGCTGGGCCGGCTGCTCGCCGCGCTGGCCTTCGGAGTCCGGCTCACCCCCAACGCGGTCACCACGATCAGTGCCGCGTTCACCGCGACCGGCATCGCCGTCCTCGCCCTCGCCCGGCCGGGCTGGGGCACCGGGGTCGCCGTGTCGGCGTGCCTGGCCGTCGGCTACGCCTTCGACTCCGCCGACGGCCAGCTTGCCCGGCTGCGTGGCGGCGGCTCCCCGGCCGGCGAGTGGCTGGACCACATGGTCGACGCGGCCAAGACCTCGAGCCTGCACCTCGCCGTCCTGGTGTCGCTGTACCGCTTCGAGACCGTCGACCGCGGACCGCTGCTCCTGGTGCCGCTCGGGTTCTGCGTCGTGGCCGCGGTGCTGTTCTTCGGCACGATGCTCAACGAGGCCCTCCGCGAGCGGCACGGCGCGGCGACCCGTGCGCAGCGCACCGCCGAGCGGCCCAGCGTGCTCCGGTCGCTGCTGGTGGTGCCCACCGACTACGGCCTGCTGTGCTGGGTGTTCGTCCTCATGGGCGCTCCGGCCCTGTTCTTCTCCGCCTACTCGCTGCTCTTCCTCGCCACGGCCGGCTACCTGGCCCTGGCCTGCCGGAAGTGGTTCGGCGAGATCGACCGGTTGCCCAGCCGGGCCCCGACGACGACGACGACGACGACAAGGACGACCGCACCGTGACCACCCAGACCCCCGCGACCGCGCCGGCCTCCCCGCCCGAGCTCCCCGGCCGCGGCCGCCGCGGCCTGCTCGTCGCCGGCGCCGCCGCGCTGCTCGTGGCCGCGCTCGTGGCGCTGCTGCTCGTGCTCGGGAACGAGGACGAGCAATCGCCGTCGTCGGCGGCGACCGCGACCTCCACCCCGGCCGACGCGACCGTCCCGGCCCCCCTGCCGACGCCCGAGCCGACCGGCCCGACGGAGGACGTCGACGAGCTGCCGGCGGCCCTTCCGGAGGTCGCGCTCGACGAGCCGGCCGCCGTCGGCAACGGCATCGTCGCCCGCATCGCCGGCCTCGAGGCGGTCGACGGCACCGCGGTCGGCCCGGGCAACATCGCCGGCCCCGCGCTCCGGATCACCGTCAGCATCGAGAACGGCACCGAGGAGCCGGTGTCCCTGGGGGGAGTGGCCGTCAACGCCTCCTACGGAGCGGACCGCACGCCGGCCTCGCCCCTGGAGGACGAGGCGCAGCGGGCCTTCACCGGCCTGCTCGAGCCGGGGGAGTCGGCCGACGGCGTGTACGTGTTCAGCGTCCCCGCCGACGCCCGCGACCGGGTGACCGTCGAGGTCGGCTACCAGGCCGGCGCCCCGCTGCTGCTGTTCACCGGCTCGGCGCCCTGACCCCTGCGCCGTCCGACCGGCCCCCGTCCCCGCCGCACCGCGGTGGGGCGGGGGCCGTCGTGCGTCCGGGACCCGGCCGGCCGGCTCACTCGGAGGAGGGGGCTCGCCGGTCACGGTGGGTGAGTGTCGAACGCCCCTGACCTGCACAAATGCGCAGGTCGTCACCGGATCGGGCGGGGTGATCACCCTGGCCGACCGTCGATCGTGACGCTTAGTGTTCGGCGCTCGTCCCATCGGGACGCTGCACACGGGGACGATCGACGGGGGAGCACCATGGGGGAACGGTTGTCGGCTGCGCCGAAGCGGCTGGTGTCGGGGGTCCTGAGCACGCTGCTCATGGCCGGCGGGTTGGCCTTCCTGGCACCCGGGACCGCGCTCGCCGACTCGGCGCCGGCCACTCCGTCGGCCGCGAACCCGGCCACCGTCACCGCCGACCCGCTGCCGACCGTCCAGATCGACGGCGTCGTGTGGTCGCAGGTCGTCGTCGGCAACACCGTCTACGCGGCCGGCTCGTTCACCCGGGCCCGCCCGGCGGGTGCCCCGGCGGGCACCTCGGAGACGGTCCGCAACAACCTGCTCGCCTACGACATCCGCACCGGCGAGCTGGTCCAGTCCTTCGCGCCCGACCTCAACGCCCAGGCGCTGGTCGTGGCCGCCTCGCCGGACGGCTCGCGGATCTACGTCGGCGGTGACTTCACCCGCGCCAACGGGCAGGTCCGCAACCGGATCGCCGCCTACGACACGCGCACCCACGCCCTGGTCGCCACCTGGGCACCCAGCGCCAACGGCCAGGTGCGGGCGCTCGCGGCCACCGCCTCCACCGTCTACTTCGGCGGCAGCCTGACCGCGGTCGGCGCCGTGAGCCGCACCCGGCTGGCCGCGGTCCGCGCCTCCGACGGCGGCCTGCTGCCGTGGGTGCCGGTGCCGGGCGTCGGTCCCACCAGCGGCAACCGACTGCCCTTCTTCGACGCCAAGGGCAACGCCATCCCCAACACCAGCGACGCTGCGCGCAACGCCATCACCTCCAACGAGGTGATGGCCCTGGTGGTCGCTGGTGGCGGCTCGCAGGTCGTGGTGGCCGGGCGGTTCTACGCGATGAACGGGGTCAAGGCCACGGGCGTCACCGCGCTGGACCCCGGATCCGGGGCCACCCGCCCCTTCGCCGCCAACCAGCTGATCACGAACCACGGCAACAACTCGGCCGTCTGGAGCCTGTCGACCGACGGCGACGCGGTCTACGGGACCGGCTACGACTTCTACGGTCCCGGCAACCTCGAGGGTTCCTTCGCCGCGGACGCGGTGGGCGGGCGGCTCCGGTGGGTGGCCGACTGCCGCGGCGACACGTACTCGGGGTTCCCGACCGGCGGGGCGCTGTACCTGGCCTCGCACGCCCACAGCTGCGTCAACATCGGAGGCTTCCCCGAGCAGGAGCCGCGCGTCTGGAAGCGGGCGACGGCGCTGAGCCTCTCCCCGGCGGCCTCCGTGGGCATCGTCGCGCAGAGCAACCTGAACTTCACCGGGCAGCCGGCGCCGGCGGTCCTCACCTGGTACCCGAGCTTCGCCCAGGGTGAGTACACCCGGCAGTTCCAGGGCGGCTGGAGCGTCAGCGGGAACGACCGGTACGTCGTCTACGGCGGGGAGTTCCCGCGGGTCAACGGGCAGGCGCAGCAGGGCCTGGTCCGCTTCGCCATGCCGGAGCTCGCCCCGAACGCCGTCGGTCCCACCGCCGGCTCACCGACTGCCGCGACCGCCATCGCGCCCGGCACGGTCCGCGTCAGCTTCCAGGCGGCCAGCGACGACGACAACGGCACGCTGACGTACTCGGTGTTCCGGGACGGGGCCACGACGCCGGTCGCCCGGTTCAGCCGGCCGTCGTCGTGGTGGCAGCGTCCGGTGCTCGCGTGGACCGACCGTGCGGTGGCCGAGGGAGCGCACAGCTACCGCGTGGTGTCCGCCGACCCGTACGGCAACGAGGTCGACCTCGGAACGGCGACGGTCGCGGTCTCGGGCACCGGCTCCGCCCGTGCCTACGCCGACGCGGTGCACGCCGACGGCGCCACCGAGTACTGGCCCCTGGGCGAGCGCTCCGGTGCCATCGCCTACAGCCAGGCCGGTGCCAACGACAGCACGATGACGCCAGGGGTCCAGTTGAACTGGCCCGGCGGACTGCAGGGCGACGCGGACACCGCGGCCTGGTTCGACGGGACCTCCGGTTCACTCGGCTCGCAGACGGCCGTGCGCGGGCCCGACACCTTCAGCGTCGAGGCGTGGTTCGAGACCCGGACGACGGCCGGCGGTGTGATCATGGACTTCGGCAGCGCCCGAACCGGGCTGAGCAGTGACAACGACCGGCAGATCTGGCTCGACCCCGCTGGCCGGGTCAACTTCGCGGTGTACCCGGACGCCCCGCGCATCCTGACCAGCCCGGCCGTCTACAACAACGGGACCTGGCACCACGTCGTGGGCACGGTCGGACCGGACGGGATGTCGTTGTACGTCGACGGGCGCCTGGTGGCCTCCCGCGCCGACACCACCGGCGCCTACGACATCACGGGCTTCTGGCGGATCGGCGCGGACCGGCCATGGGCGTCGACGCCGTACTACAACGGTCGCCTCGACGAGGTGGCGGTGTACCCGGCGGCGCTGACCGCGGAGCAGGTCGCGCGGCACCACGCCCTCGGCAGCACCGGGACGGCGCCCAATGCCGCGCCGTCCGCTGCGTTCCTCGCCAGCGTGTCCGACGCCGAGGCGTCGTTCGACGCCTCGGGCTCGAGCGACAGCGACGGCGCGATCGCCTCGTACGCCTGGGACTTCGGCGACGGCAGCACCGGCACCGGCCCGACCGTGGCGCACCAGTACCGCGCCACGGCGACCTACACGGTGACGCTGCGAGTGACCGACGCGAGGGGTGCCACGGCGACCACGACCCGCCCGGTCGCGATCGTCGTGCCCCCGCCGAACCAGCCGCCGACGGCGGCGTTCACCGCGACGACGACCGGGCTGGTCGCCCGCGTCGACGGCTCGGCGTCGGCCGACGCCGACGGCACGGTCACCGCCCGCGCCTGGGACTTCGGCGACGGCACGTCCGGCACCGGCGCGACCGCGTCGCACGCCTACTCCGCGGCCGGCACCTACACGGTGCGGCTGACCGTGACCGACGACGACGGTGCCACGGCGACCACCACCCGCGACGTGACCGTGGCACCCACGGCCGGACCGGCGGTGCTCGCCCGGGACGGTTTCGGGCGGTCGGTGTCGAACGGGCTGGGGGTCGCTGAGGTCGGCGGGGCGTGGTCGGCGTCGGTGGGTGGCACCCGGTTGTCGGTGTCGCCGGGTGCGGCGGAGTTCGCGCTGCCGGCGGCGGGCAACAACACCGCGGCGTTCCTGGGTGAGGTGGCGCAGACGTCGGCCGACGTGCGGACGGCGTTCGCGCTGAGCGCGGCGCCGACCGGGGCGGGCACGTACGTGTACGTGTCCGGCCGGCGGGTGAGCGCGACCCTGGAGTACCGGGTGCGGGTGCGGGTGATGGCCGACGGCCGGGTCGGGCTGGCGCTGTCCCGGCTGGCCGGGGGTGAGACCTTCCCGGGTGGGGAGGTCGTGGTCCCGGGGCTGTCCTGGACGCCGGGCACGGTGCTGAACGTGCGGGTGCAGGTGGCCGGCGTGGGCGGCACGGAGGTCACCGGTGCGGTGTGGGCGCAGGGCACGCCGGAGCCGGCGCCGCAGCTGGTCCGCACCGACTCGACCGCGGCGCTGCAGGCGCCCGGCGGGGTGGGCCTGGCCGTGCACCGGCCCGGCGGCACCACCACCGCCACGACCGTCCGCTTCTCGCCCGTCGCGGTGACCGCGGTCGGCGCGGGCGGGGGCGCCGAGCAGCCGCCGGCCGAGGAGCCCCCGGTCGAGCAGCCGCCGGCCAACGTGGCCCCGACGGCGGCCCTCACCGCCGCGGTGTCCGGGCTCGGCGTGGCCGTCGACGGCTCGGCGTCGGCCGACGCCGACGGCACGGTCACCGCCCACGCGTGGGACTTCGGCGACGGGTCCACCGGGTCCGGGGCCACGGCCACCCACACGTACTCCGCGGCCGGCACCTACACGGTCCGGCTGACGGTCACCGACGACGACGCGGCCACCGGCACGGCGGAGCGCCAGGTCACCGTGACCGCGCCGCCGGTCCAGGAGCCCCCGGCCGAGGAGCCGCCGGCCGGACCGGCGGTGCTCGCCCGGGACGGTTTCGGGCGGTCGGTGTCGAACGGGCTGGGGGTCGCTGAGGTCGGCGGGGCGTGGTCGGCGTCGGTGGGTGGCACCCGGTTGTCGGTGTCGCCGGGTGCGGCGGAGTTCGCGCTGCCGGCGGCGGGCAACAACACCGCGGCGTTCCTGGGTGAGGTGGCGCAGACGTCGGCCGACGTGCGGACGGCGTTCGCGCTGAGCGCGGCGCCGACCGGGGCGGGCACGTACGTGTACGTGTCCGGCCGGCGGGTGAGCGCGACCCTGGAGTACCGGGTGCGGGTGCGGGTGATGGCCGACGGCCGGGTCGGGCTGGCGCTGTCCCGGCTGGCCGGGGGTGAGACCTTCCCGGGTGGGGAGGTCGTGGTCCCGGGGCTGTCCTGGACGCCGGGCACGGTGCTGAACGTGCGGGTGCAGGTGGCCGGCGTGGGCGGCACGGAGGTCACCGGTGCGGTGTGGGCGCAGGGCACGCCGGAGCCGGCGCCGCAGCTGGTCCGCACCGACTCGACCGCGGCGCTGCAGGCGCCCGGCGGGGTGGGCCTGGCCGTGCACCGGCCCGGCGGCACCACCACCGCCACGACCGTCCGCTTCACCACCCTCGCGGTGACCGCCGCGGAGTGAGCCGAGGGGGGCGACGGCGGTTCTCGCCGACCGTCGCTCCCCGCTCACGCTGGGTGACAGCGACCTCCCTCGGTGGAGGGAGGGACACGGTCCGTCACCGAAATGAGTGTACCTGCAGGTCAGAACCCCGTGACATGGTCACTCTCGGTACACGTCCATCGCATGCCGTGGTGGGCGGTCGAGCAGTGGGGGAACGGCAGGAGCACATCGTCGGCGCCTGCGCCGAAGCGGGTCATCTCCGGTCTGGTCACCGTGGCACTGGGGGCGGGCGTCTTCGCCCTGCTGCCGCCGGCCGCGGCGTCGGCCGACACGGCGCCGGTGGGGGAGGTCTCCGCCGCAGCGCCGGTCACGGTGAGCGCCGACGCGCTGCCCACCGTCCAGATCAACGGGGTGGCCTGGTCTCAGGCCGTCGTCGGCAACACCGTGTACGTCGGCGGCGCGTTCAGCTCCGCGCGGCCGGCCGGTGCCGCCGCGGGCACGCAGGAGACGCCCCGCGCCAACCTGCTCGCCTACGACATCCGCACCGGGGAGCTGATCACCTCGTTCGCGCCGGTCCTCAACGGGCAGGTGCTCGTGGTGACCGCCTCGCCGGACGGCAAGCGGATCTACGTCGGCGGCGACTTCACCGAGGTCGACGGCCAGGTCCGGCGTCGCGTCGCGGCCTTCGACACCGCCAGCGGCAGCCTGGTCACCACCTGGAAGCCCAGCATCAACAGCCAGGTCCGCGCCATCGCCGCCACGGACGACACCGTCTACCTCGGCGGCAGCATCACCGCCGTCGGCGGCGTCAGCCGCTCGCGGCTGGCCGCGGTCCGCGCCTCCGACGGCGGGCTGCTCCCGTGGGCGCCGGTGCCCGGCGTCGGCTCCACCGCGGGCAACACCAACGGCGCCAAGGGCACCAGCGACGCCGTCCTCTCCCTGGTGGTCACCGGCGGGGGCACCCAGGTCGTCGCCGCCGGCCGCTTCGACTCCATGAACGGCAGCAAGGCCACCGGCGTCGCCGCGCTCGACCCGGTCACCGGCGTCAACCGCCCGTTCGCGATCAACCAAATGATCACCAACCAGGGCGTCAACTCCGCGGTCTACAGCCTCTCCACCGACGGCGACGTCGTGTACGGCACCGCCTACGACTACTACGGGCCGGGCAACCTCGAGGGCTCCTTCGCGGTCCGCGCCGACGGGGGCACGGTGGTCGAGGTCAACGAGTGCCGCGGCGACACCTACTCGAGCCACGCCATGAACGGCGCGCTCTACGTCGCCAGCCACACCCACGACTGCGGCAACATCGGCGGCTTCCCCGAGCAGAACCCGCGGGTGCACAAGTTCGCCAGCGCCTACAGCACCGCGGCCACCGGCAAGGTCGGCACCAGCACGCTGAAGAACGCCAACTTCCGCGGCCAGCCGGCCGGCACGCAGCTCGCCTGGTTCCCCACCATGACGCCGGGCACCGTCACCGGCCAGGGGCAGGCCGGCTGGCACGTGACCGGCAACGGCGAGTACCTCGTCTACGCCGGGGAGTTCCCGCGGGTCAACGGCGCCGGCCAGCAGGGGCTGGTCCGCTACGCGGTGCCCGCCACCGCGCCGAACCGGGTGGGCCCGAGCACCGACGGCTTCACCGCCGCGGTCACCTCGCCGGCCGCCGGTCAGGTGACGGTCTCCTGGACCGCCACCAGCGACCAGGACAACGCCACCCTCACCTACCGCGTCGAGCGGGAGGGCGCCGCGCTGCCCGTCGCCGAGCAGGTGCAGACCTCGACCTGGTGGAAGCGGCCGGCCATGTCGGCCACCGAGTCCGGCGTCAGCGGTTCGCTCCGCTACCGGGTGGTCGCCACCGACCCGTTCGGCAACTCCGTCGCCACCGAGTGGGCGCCGGTCGAGGTGGCCGCGGCCGTCGCCGGCGCGCAGACCACCCGCTACGCCGACGCCGTCCGGGCCGACTCGCCGCAGTCGTACTGGCGGCTGGGGGAGACCGCCGCCGGGACGACGGCCGCCGACACCCAGGGCCGCGCCGCCCTGACGGTCGGGTCGGGCGTCACCCGGGGGGCCGAGGGCGCCCCGACCGGTGACCGTGACACCGCCCACTCCTTCAACGGCAGCGCGACGGCGACCCTGTCGACGCCGACCGCCACGGCCGCGCCCAACACCTTCACCCAGGAGGCCTGGTTCCAGACCAGTTCCTCCTCGGGCGGGCGGCTCCTCGGCTTCGGCAACGCGAAGTCCGGCACCAGCTCCACCTTCGACCGCCAGGTCTACCTGGACGCCAAGGGCCGGGTCGTCTTCGGCGTCAACCGGCGGGTGCTGTTCTGGAACCTGCCGACGACTGTCACCAGCACCGCCTCCTTCAACGACGGCAAGTGGCACCACGTCGCCGCGACGCTCGGCTCGGCCGGCATGGCGCTCCACGTCGACGGCAAGCTGGTCGGGTCGCGCACCGACACGACCTCGGGGCTCGCCTACAGCGGTCACCTGCGGGTCGGCAGCGACAGCGGCATGGGCGGGGTCAACACCTTCACCGGCCGGATCGACGAGGTGGCGCTCTACGGCACTGCCCTGTCGGCGACGCAGATCGCCGCGCACGCCGCGGCCGGCGGCACCGGGACCCCCGCCAACACGGCCCCGGCGGCGCGCTTCACCGGCACCACCGCCGAGCACACGGCCGCGTTCGACGCCGGCACCTCCTCCGACACCGACGGCCGGATCGCCTCCTACGCCTGGGCCTTCGGCGACGGCGGCTCGGCCACCGGGGCGACCGCGCAGCACACCTACGCGGCGGCCGGCACCTACGTCGTCACGCTGACGGTGACCGACGACAAGGGCGCCACCGGCGTCTCCAGCCGGCTGGTCACGGTCGCCTCCGCGCCGCCGAACCAGGCGCCGACGGCGTCGTTCACGACCGCGGCCGCCGGACTCACCCTCGCCGTCGACGGCGGCGGATCGGCCGACGCCGACGGCACCGTCGCCGGCCACGCCTGGACCTTCGGGGACGGCGGCACCGGCACCGGCACCACCGCGTCGCACACCTACGCCGCGGCGGGCACCTACCCGGTCACCCTCACGGCGACCGACGACGACGGCGCCACGGCCGTCACCGAGCAGCAGGTGGTGGTGACCACGCCGGTGAGCTCCGAGCTCATCGCCAAGGACACCTTCAACCGCACCGTGCAGAACGGCCTGGGCACGGCGGACGTCGGTGGCGCGTGGACCGCATCGGTGGGTGCCACCCGGCAGTCGGTGACCCCGGGTGCGGCCGAGCTGGCGCTCCCGGGCGCGGGCAACAACACCGCGACGTACCTCGACGGGGTCGACCAGACCAGCGCCGACGTCCGCACCTCGTTCTCGCTGTCCTCGATGCCGACCGGCAACGGCACGTACGTGTACGTGACCGGCCGGCGGGTCGGGTCCTGTGAGGAGTACCGGGTGCGGGTCCGGGTGCAGGCCGACGGGTCGGTCGGGCTGGCGCTGTCCCGGGTGTCGGGCGGCACCGAGGCCTTCCCCGGCGGGGAGGTCGTCGTCCCGGGCCTGACCTACACCGACGGCGGCACGCTGGACGTCCGCCTGCAGGTGTCCGGCACCGGCACCACCGAGGTGCGGGCCACCGTCTGGGCAGCCGGCACGGCCGAGCCGGGCACGCCGCAGCTGGTCCGCACCGACGCCACCGCGGCGCTGCAGGCGGCCGGGTCGGTCGGGCTCGCGGCACATCGCCCGGGCAGCAGCACCGCCGCGACCGCCGTCCGGTTCACCACGTTCGGCGTCACCGCGATCGGCTGACCGCACCCGCTGGACCGAGGCCGGCTCCCCACGACGGGGAGCCGGCCTCACCCGTCCGGGGTGCGACCGCTCCCGGTCCACCCGACCCGTTGGGAGGATCGACGGATGACCCGACTGCTCCGGCTGGCCCGGCGGCCGGCCGCCGGCGCGGTCGCCGGTCAGGTCACGCAGGCCGTCGCCGGCCTGGTGCTCTCGGTGGCCGCCGCCCGCTGGCTGGGCGCCGCGGGCCTGGCCACCTTCGCCCTGGTGTACGGCGCCGTGGTGCTGGTGACGGCGCTGGTCAGCGGGCTGGTCGGCGACTCGCTGACCGTCCTCGACCGGCACGACCGGGGCACCCGCGCCGCCCTGCACGTGTGGGCCGCGGCCGTCGCCGTCGCCGCGGGTGCCGCCGGCGGCCTCCTGGCCGTGGCGACCGACGTCGTCCGGCCGGCCGCGGCCGCCGTCCTGGGCCTGGCGGTCACCGCGTTCGTCCTCGAGGACACCCTCCGCCGGCTGCTCATGGCCACCGGGCGGTTCTGGTCCCTGCCCGCCGTCGACGGCACGAGCCTGCTGCTGGCAGCCGGCACCCTGGCCGCCTGCGCGGCCACCGGCCGGCTCACCCTCACCTCCTTCTTCCTCGCCCTTCTGGTCGGGCAGGCGGGCGCGTCGGCCGTCGCCTGGGCGGGCTTGCCGGCTCCCGAGCGGCCGCGCGGCCCGTGGCGGGCGCCGGACCTGGCGGGGGTCTGGGGCTTCGGCGCCTGGCGGGCCGCATCCCAGGCCGTCCGCCCGGCGCTGCTGACCGGCCTGCGGCTGGCCGTGGTCGGGCTGGCCGGTGCCGCCGCGTACGGCCCGCTCGAGGCCGCGCGGGTCTACACGGCCCCCACGCTGGTCCTCGTCACCGGCCTCGGCTCGTTCCTGCTGCCGCACTCCGTGGCCATCCGCGACCGGCCGGCCGGCGACCAGCTGCGGGCCGCCGACCGGGCGGTCCTGCGGCTCGCCGGCGCGGTCGCCGCGCTGGGGGCACTCAGCGTCGCGCTGCAGCCGGTCGTGGCGCCGCTGCTCACCGGGGGCGCGTACGCGGTGCCCGTGGCGGCCGTCGCCGGCTGGAGCGCCTACGCGGTGGCCGGCGCCGTCCTGCTGCCGTACTCGGTGCTGGCGACCGTGCACCGCCGGCAGCGGCGGGTGCTCGCGCTGCGGCTGCTCGAGGCCGTCGGTCTCGCGGTCGTCGTCGCGCTGGTCGCCCTGGTCGACGGGAGCGAGGTGTGGGCCCCGCTCGCGCTGGCGATCGGGCCGCTGCTGGTCGCCGTCGCCGTCCGGCAGGCCGTGCTGCGCCCGCTCGCCGGTCGCCCGGACGCCGCGGTCCGGCCGGTGCCGGTCCCGGCCTGAGGACCGCGCTCGCCGCCTCCCGGAGGCCCGCCGTCCGGGTCTAGCGTCGGCCTCCCTCGGGGGCACACCAGGCGGACAAGGGAGCCGGACGATGCCGCTCTACCTGACGAGGTTCAGCTACACCCCGGAGACGTGGGGCAGGCTGATCAACAACCCGGAGGACCGCCGTGAGGCGGCTCGCACGTACATCGAGTCGGTCGGCGGGACGCTGCACGGGTTCTGGTACGCCTTCGGGCCGCACGACGGGTACACGCTCTGGGAGGCCCCCGACAACGTGTCCATGGCGGCGGTGACCGTGGCACTGGCCAGCGGAGGCGCGCTGAGTCCGGTGGAGACGACGGTCCTGCTGACCGTCGAGGAGACGCTGGAGGCGCTGGGCAAGGCCAAGCAGGTGCGGTACCGGCCGCCGGGGGCGTAGCCCCGCTGATCAGCGCCCGGACCGGCCGGGCTGGTCCAGGTCGCGGCCGGCGGCGGCCAGCACGGCCTCGCGGACGCGGTCGAGGGTGGGAGCGCGCAGCCGCCACTGCTGCCAGTACAGGACGACGTCGACCGCGGCGGCCGGGTCGAGGGCGACCAGTTCCACCCCTCGCGCCTGCAGGTCGGGCACCATGCCCCAGCCGAGGCCGAGGGTGACCGCGGCGACGTAGTCCGCCGACGCGGGCACGTGGTGCACCGGCGGAGCGACGTCGGGACCGGCCTGCGCGTGCAGGTAGCGGTGCTGCAGGTCGTCCTTGCGGTCGAAGACGACGACCGGGGCACCGGCGAGGGCCTCGGGCGTGGGGCCGGCGGGGAACCAGCGCCGCGCGAAGCCGGGGGAGGCCATCGGCCGGTAGCGCATCCCGCCCAGGCGGGTGGACGTGCAGCCGGGCACCGGCTCGGCGTCCGCGGTCACCGCCGCCATGACGGTGCCGGCGCGCAGCAGGGCGCTGGTGTGCTCCTGGTCCTCGCGGTACAGGTCGAAGCAGACGTCGCCGGCCAGCGGCGCCAGCGCGGGCAGCACCCAGGTGGCCATCGAGTCGGCGTTGACCGCGATCGGCAGGGTGGGCACGCGCTCGGCCGCGGCGTCGTCGCCCAGTTCTCGGGCGACGTCGGCGGTGAGCAGGTCGACCTGCCGGGCCAGCCGCAGCACGGCCTGTCCGGACTCGGTGACCTGCACCGGCCTGGTCCGCACCAGGAGGATCCGGCCGGTGGCGACCTCCAGTGCGCGCAGCCGCTGGCTGATGGCCGACGGGGTGACGTGCAGCGCCCGGGCGGCGGCCTCCAGCGTGCCGCCGCGGACGGTGGCGTCCAGGGCCCGCAGCTGGGCGAGGTCCAGCTCCATGAACAGTGACTCTAATGATGCGTGAGAACCATTAGCTGGACGGCGGACGGCCGCCTTCCTAGCGTCGGCGGCGTGCTCACCCCTCCGGCGCTGCTCGCCGTCGCGTCCGGGCTCGCGCTGGGCCTCGGGCTGATCGTCGCCATCGGTGCCCAGAACGCCTTCGTCCTGCGGCAGGGGCTCCGCCTCGAGCACGTGGCCGCGGTGGTGGCGGTGTGCGCGCTCTCCGAAGTCGCGCTGATCGGCGCCGGGGTGCTGGGCGCCGGCGCGGCCCTGGAACGGGTGCCGTGGCTCATCCCGGTGGTGTGCTTCGCCGGGGCGGCGTTCCTGCTCTGCTACGGCGCCATGGCCGCGCGGCGGGCGCTGCGGCCCGGCGCGCTGCTGCCCGACGCCGCCGGCGCCCGCACCGGTCTGGCGGTGACCGTCGGCACGTGCCTGGCGCTGACCTGGCTCAACCCGCACGTGTACCTGGACACGGTGGTGCTGCTCGGCTCGATGGCCTCGACGTACGGCGAGCACCGGTGGGAGTTCGCCGCCGGTGCCGGTCTCGGCAGTGCCGTCTGGTTCACCGGCCTCGGCTACGGCGCCCGCCTGCTCCGGCCGGTGTTCGCCCGTCCGACGGCGTGGCGGGTGCTCGACGGCGGCATCGCCGTCGTCATGGCCGCCCTGGCCGTCTCCCTGGCCGTGCGCGGCGTCGTGGGAGCCTGAGGCGTGATCGACGTCGACCTGCCGGCTGGACCTCCGGCGGGCGCGCTCGTCCGGGGGTTCGCCGCGTGCCTGGCGTCGGTCACCGAGGTGCCGGTGACCGACGTGCCGCTGCCGGACGACGACCTGGCGCACGCACTGGGCGCCTGGCGCAGCTGGCTGGCCGGGCACGGGTCGGGGCTGGTGCCCATCGCCGACCCCGCGCGCTTCCAGTGGGCCGGCTGGTGGATCGCCGTGGTCGAGGACCCGGCCGGTCCGGGCGCCGGGGTGGCCGTGCTGGCCTTCGGGACGCCGCCCGGCGTCGTCCTCAGCCCGCAGGCGCCCGCGCTGCTGGGCCGGGCTCCCGCCGACCTGCGCATCCGCGAGGCCCACGCCGTCGCCTCCCTCGATCCCGTGCTGCGCCGGCCGCAGGGCGCGCCGGAGCTGCGCGGCACCGTCGAGGGCCTGGCCGTGGCGCCGACCGCGGAGGCGCCGATGCGGCTGCTCGAGGCCGCGCAGGCCCGCGCCGGCCGCGGGTTGGACGGCGACCGCTACGCCGCGGCGGCCGGCACGTTCAGTCCCCGCGCCGGACGCCGCCCCGGCTACGACCTGACGCTGATCGCCGCCGAGGTCCTGGACGAGCTGGCCGCGGCCGGGCACGACCTGGACTTCGCGGGCACCCGGCGCAACGTCCTCACCCGCGGCATCGACGTCAACGCGCTGGTCGGGCGGCGCTTCCGGATCGGGGACGTGCTGTGCGAGGGGCGCCGGCTGTGCGAGCCCTGCGTGCACCTCGACCGGCTCAGCGGACCGGGGGTCATCCGGCCGCTGATCCACCGCGGCGGGCTGCGCGCCGACGTCCTCACCGACGGCGAGATCCGCGTCGGAGCACCCGTCCGCTCCGCCTGACCGGACGGTCAGCGGAGGGCGAGTCGCTCCTCGAGTCGCTCCTCGAGTCGCTCTTCGACGGCCGCGCGGATGCGGCCCACCACCTCGGTCCAGGCGGGCACCTCGACGGCCGGGCTGGGGCTCGGCGGACCGGCGAGCTCGGTCCGGACGGCCGCGGCGATCGACGCCGGGTCGAGCGGGTCGAAGAACGCGGCCCCCGGCGCGAGCTCCCGGAACGCGGGGATGTCGCTGAGCGCCATCGGGGCGCCGGACAACCCGGCCTCCACGACGGGCAGGCCGAAGCCCTCGTCCAGGGACGGGAAGACGAACAGCCGGCAGTTCCCGTAGAGCCATGCCAGCGCGCCGTCGTCCACCCCGCCGACGAAGCGCACCCGGCGGTCACCGGGATCGTGCCGGGCGGCGGCCAGGCCGTCGGGCTCGCCGACCACCACCAGGGGGCGGTCGGGCGTCACCAGGCCGGCGGCGAGGACCGCCTCGACCAGCCGGCCGGTGTTCTTGCGGGCGTTGAGCCGGCCGACGCACAGCAGGAATCCGCCCGGTGCCAGCCCCAGGCCGGGGTCGGCGGCCCGGCGGGAGCGGAAGGACTCCGGCACCCCGAGCCCGACCGGCACCACCTTCGCGGCGAGCCCCGGGCGCACGCGGGCGATGCGGTCGGCCTCGGCGCGAGTGGAGGTGAGCACGAGGTCGGCACGGCGGGCCGACCAGGGCATGCCGGCGAAGTAGAGCCGCTCGAGGCGGGTGAAGAACTCGGGGTGCTGTTCGAACATCAGGTCGTGGATGAAGGTGGCGCGCAGCGCCCGCGTCCGCAGCGGGGTGAAGTTCTGCGCGATCACGACGTCGGCGTCGGCCGCCGACCCCAGCTCGGCGAGCACGCTCACCCCGTGCGGGTTCAGCCGCACCGGTGCGATGCCGATCGGCGCGTCCCCCACGAGCTCGCGCACCCGGTCGACGTGCCGGCGGGGCACCGCCACGGTCAGCTCGTCGTCCGGCCGGCTCGCCGACCACGTGCGGACGAACGAGTCGACCACACGCCGGCCCGAGGGCTGGCCCTCCACCCACCAGTAGGCGTCGAACAGCACCCTCACCGGACCGGTACCTCCTCCCGCGCCGCGGGCGCGGGCGCGGGCAGCTCCTCCCGCAGCCGCCGGCGGGATCCGCCCTCGGCCAGCAGCGAGACCGCGACCAGGCACAGGAAGGCCGGGGTCGCGTCGAACAGGCCGCTCTCCACGGTGCTGCGGCCGAGCAGGAACACCAGCAGCCCGAGGAAGAGGGCGCGGTGCGACCGCGGCGCGTGCAGCGCACCGCGCACCGTCCACACCGCCCACACCAGGGCGGCCAGCAGCCCGAGCAGCCCGGCCTGCACGAGCGCGGAGACCCAGCTGCTGTCCAGCGGCTGCTCGTCCCACCACTGGCCGCGGACCTCGATGACCTTGACCGAGAGCCCGCCGCCGAAGACCAGCTGCCAGCCGCTCTCCGCCCACGTGCTCGCGGCGTCCCAGGCGATGAAGCGGGACTCCAGCGTGCTGGTCCCCGCACCGTCGCGGGCCGCGAAGCCGCTGAGGACGCCGGTGGTCAGGGCACCGACCGTCGCGACCGCGGCCAGCACCAGGCCGCCGACGACGAGGCCGACCGGCGGACGTCGCAGGTGGGCGGCGACGACCGCCAGGCCGAGCAGCAGCATGAGCAGGCCGGTGCGCGAGCCGGTGGCCCAGACGACCGCCAGCGCGCCCAGGACCACCGGCGTGCTCCACCAGTGCCGCTCGCCCAGGACGACGAGCCAGGCGACGACGAGGACCACGATCCCGGCCAGCAGCGCCAGCTCGTTGGGGCTCAGCGGCGGCAGCCCGCCCGCCAGCCGCCCGGTGGCGGCGCTCGGCAGGCCGGTGGCGGCCGCGACCAGACCCACGGTCCCGCAGGCGGCGGCCAGCGCGGTGGCGGCCTGGCGCACGGTTGCCGTCCGCAGCAGGCAGGTGACGGCGACGACCAGCACGGCCACCCGGGCGGCGACCATCGCGCCGGCCAGCAGGCTGCCGTGCGTCAGCGCGCCGAAGACGGAGCAGCCGAGCAGGACCGCGGCCGCCCACCAGGTGCCGGTGCCCAGCCGGCGCCGGGGACCGGCGGAGGCCGCCAGCAGCGCCAGGACCACGGCGAGGACGCTCAGCGCGGCCTTGGCGACGACCACCGGGTCCAGCGACCCGGAGAAGTACTGGCCGCGCCGCCAGCCGACGGTGCTGGCGACCAGCAGCAGCGCGACGGCGTACCGGGCCCCGGCGCCGCGCAGCGGGGACGGGCGCGCCGGCGTCACCGCCGGGGGCGGGCCGCGGCGGCCACCGGCTGCCGGGCCGGC
>NZ_JALPKQ010000043.1:0-45161 GCF_051383655.1 Geodermatophilus sp. CPCC 205761 | reverse complement strand
CGGACTCAGGCTGTGAACGATGTCCCGAGACAGGTGTGCACGATGTCCTGAACTCAGACACCCCCTCGGACACCGAGTCGAACCCTCACGGCTCCAGAGCCTTGGGGTTCTCTTGTCGCTCCCTGAAGCCCTGCATGGTGGCACCGTTCTGACCCGGTGACACCCTGAGCTCACCGCCGCTCGCCGTGGAGCCCCATGGGGGACACCGGTCGACGGCCTGGTCCGGTGCCGGCTCGGTCGTATGCCGGAACGCGTCAGGTGAAGCTGATGAGTGGCTTGAGGATGCCGTCCTCCTTGTCCGCCATCATCTGGAAGGCTCGCTCCACGTCGCCGAAGCCGAAGCGGTGGGTCGTCATCGGCGTGGGATCGATCCGGTCCGTCTGCAGCAGCCGGAGCAGGCGACCCATCCGCTCACTCCCCCCGGGGCACAGTCCTGTGTAGATCGCCTTGTCGTTCATACCGAGCCCGATCGCGTCCAACGGCAGCTGGAGTGGGGCCGGGTTCTCCCCGTGGTAGCCGATGTTGGAGACCCGACCTCCGGCCTTGGTCACCCGGACACAGCCGTCGAAGGTTGCCGGGAAGCCGAACGCCTCGATGGCTGCGTCCACGCCCTCGCCACCGGTGAGGTCCATGATCTGGTCGACGGGGTCGCCCTCGGTGAAGTCGACGACGTCGTCGGCACCGAACTTCGTGGCGAGCGCCTTTCGTTCGGGCCGGGACTCCACGGCGATCACACGCCCGGCCCCGAGCAGGTTGGCCCCGATCGTGGCACAGAGCCCGACCGGCCCCTGCGCGAAGACCGCCACGGTTTCGCCGAGCTGGATGCGGGCATGCTCGGCACCCATGAATCCGGTGGACAGCATGTCGCAGGTGTAGACGGCCTGCTCGTCGGTCACGTCTTCCGGGATCGGCGTCAGGTTTGCGGCGGCCGCGGGCACGATGAAGTACTCCGCCATGTTGCCGTCGATCTGCGCGGTATACCTGTACCCCCCGAGTGCGCCCCCGCACTGGCTGGTGAACCCGCGCTGGCAGTAGCCGCAGCGGAAGCAGGGTGTGACGGCGTTCACCGCAACCCGCTGCCCCTCACTGAACCCGGATACCGCCGATCCCAGCGCATGGACGACACCGACGGATTCGTGACCGAGCGTCCGGCCGTTCTCGACGGGAAGGGCACCCCGGACGGTGTGCACATCCGACGTGCAGATCAGGGCCGTCGTCGTCCGGACGACGGCTTCCTCCGGTCCGGGCGTGGGAATGGGCTTCTCGACCACTGCCGTCTTGCCCACCTCGGTCATGACGAAAGCACGCATCGTGTCGGCCACCGGACGCTCCTTACCTCCAGCGTCGGACCAGGGCCCACCGCCATCGACCCGGCCCACGACTCCCGGACGGGAGTCGATGACATGCAGAGTGGCGCACCGGCGTCGGCACGTACCACCCATCCGCGTCCGGCATCTGCGAATCCGCTGAATCCGCGCATCACGACGGTGACGGGCTGACGACCGGTTCGTGATATCGGCTGTGACACCTGGCACCCGTGGTCACTCCCTCCGCGGCTCGACGCAGCACATCCGACGCGCCGGCGGCATCCGGTCAGGCCCGCCGCGGCCTCCTCCCCCATGACGACGCGTCCGCATGCAGGCAGCGGCAACAGGCCGGCTGCGCGGCGTCGAGGGGGACAGGCGCGGTCACTGAACGCCGGCCGCCCATCCGGTCACGCCGACGACGCGGAGCACCAGCACCCGGGTGAAGGGCTGGTCCCGGTACTGCGGGTAGGCCCGCGACAGCCGGGCGGCGAGGTCCGCCGCCCGGCCGGTCGCGGCGTCGCGCTGCCAACGCAGCTCCGCCCGCACCCACCACAGCCGTGACCAGTCGCGGCGGTCCCAGTGCTCCACCAGCAGCGCGGCCCGCGGGTCGGCCTCCAGGTTCCGCTCCCGCTGCAGCCGCGAGGACGACTTCGGCTTCACCCGGTCGACGGGTATGCCCACGTAGCCGTCGTCGTCCACCACGTACACGACGGGCACGGCGTCGACGCCACGCTCGGGGTGCACCGTGCACAGGACTCCGTGGTACTGCGCGGCCAGTCGCGCACGCGCCTCGGTCGCGGTGAGCCTCATCGCACTCGGCCAATGGGCATGGACAGTGGAGCCTCGCGGCGTGGTGGGAGAGCGGGTCCCGACGGTGCGAGGGTAAGGGGTCGGACGGCCGGCTCGACGCGTCCGTCGACTCCGCCGGACAGCAATCGGACGCCCCTGAACCGGAGACAGCGCAGGAGCCCGGCACCGGCCGGGACCGGGCATACTCTGGCCGAGGCGCCGGGACTTACCTTCACCTCCACAGGCCGGGTGGTGGGATGAACGTGGCAGTGTGGGTGGAGCGCCACGGCCGCCGGCGGTCGGACGACCCGGCCCTGGCAGACGGCGACCGGGTGCACGCGAGCTGGGGCGGGTTCGCCGCCCGGGCGGCCGCCGCCGCGGCCGGCCTGCGCGAGAGCGTCGGGCTGTCGCCGGGGGATCGGGTCGCCCTCGTGATGCGCAACCGGCCCGAGTACCTCGAGGCGCTGTTCGCCATCTGGCACGCCGGTCTGGTCGCCGTGCCGGTCAACGCCCGGCTCCACCCGGACGAGATCGCCTACATCCTCGACCACAGCGGATCGGCGGTCGTGGTGACCGACGACGAGCACGCGCAGGACGTCGAGCCGCTGGTCGGCACCGTCGATGCGCTGCGGGCGGCGGTGCTGGCGCCCGGACCGCGGTGGGACCGGCTCACCGGGTCGGCGCCGGCGCCGCTCGTCGACCGGCAGCCGGGAGATGCGGCCTGGCTGTTCTACACGAGCGGCACCACCGGACGGCCCAAGGGAGCGACGCTCACGCACCGCAACCTGCTCATGGCGTCGCTCAGCTACTTCGCCGACATCGACCAGGTGATGCCGCAGGACTGCATCCTGCACGCCGCGCCGCTGTCGCACGGCTCGGGGCTGTACGGACTGCCTCACGTGGCACGGGGAGCGGTGAGCGTCGTGCCGCACTCCGGCGGCGTCGACGGCGACGAGATCGCCGCCCTCCTGAGTCGCTGGCCGGGCATATCGCTGTTCGCCGCTCCCACCATGGTGAAGCGGCTGGCCGGCGACCGTGCCGTCGCCGCCGCTGATCTGACCCACCTGAAGACGATCGTCTACGGCGGCGCGCCGATGTACCTGGCCGACCTGGAGGACGCCCTGGACGTCTTCGGTCCCCGCCTGGCCCAGATCTACGGGCAGGGCGAGACGCCGATGACGATCACCGCCCTGTCCAAGGCGGACCACGCCGAGCGGGACCATCCCCGGTGGCGGGAGCGCCTGCAGAGTGTCGGCTTCCCGCGCACCGACGTCGAGGTCCGGGTCGTCGACGACGCGGACCGAGAGCTGCCTGCCGGTGAGGTCGGCGAGGTGGTGGTCCGGGGCGACGTCGTCATGGCCGGGTACTGGAACCAGCCCGATGCCACCGCCGAGACGCTGCGTGGCGGCTGGCTGCACACCGGCGACCTCGGCAGCTTCGACGCCGACGGGTTCCTCGCACTGCGGGACCGGTCCAAGGACCTGATCATCAGCGGCGGGATGAACATCTACCCCCGCGAGGTGGAGGAGGCGCTGCTCCGCCACCCCGGGGTCCGGGCCGCTGCCGTGGTCGGCCGGCTCGACCCGCAGTGGGGCGAGGCGGTGGTCGCCTTCGTGGTGGCCGCCGACGGCGCCGCCCCGCCGCCGGTCGAGGACCTCGACCAGGCGTGCCTCGAGCACATCGCCCGGTACAAACGTCCCAAGGACTACCGGTTCGTCGACGCCCTGCCGACGAACAACTACGGCAAGGTCCTCAAGCGGGAGCTGCGCGACCGGCTCCGGGCCGACGCTCCGGAGGTCGCGTCGAGCTGACGCATGGCCGCGATGGGTGAAGGCGGCGACGGCAGGTCGAGGGACCTGTTACGGCCCCGCCAGCAACGTTACCGTCCCTGCAGGCAGGCAAGCCGTCTGGATACTCGCAGGCGCCGCCCGACCCGCCCCGCCCGTCGAAATGCGTGACCGATCGGGAAGGACGTCTCGCATGAAGCTCGCTCTCTACCTGCCGAACTTCCGCGACAAGGTGACCGTCAAGGAGCTCGAGGACCTCACCAGCCTGGCCGAGGAGCTCGACTTCGACTCGGTCTGGACCCTCGACCGGATCGTCGTCCCGGAAGCCTCCGACCGCGCCGAGCTGCAGCACTCGTTCGGCATGATGGACGAGTTCCCGAAGGCGCTCCCGGTCTCGTCCCGCGGCCAGTGGTACCAGGGCTGGCCGCTCATCCCCTGGCTCGCGGCCAAGACGACGAAGGTGCGGATCGGGATGAGCATCACCGACACCCCGTACCGGGCGCCCGGCGTCCTCGCCGCCGAGATCGCCACCGTCGACCACCTCTCGAACGGCCGGGTCAACGTCGGCGTGGGGGCGGGCTGGATGCCCGAGGAGTTCGCGGCGGCGAGCGCCTCGCACATCTTCCCGAAGCGGCACACCCACGTGCGCGAGACGATCGAGATCATGCAGGGCATCTGGACCAACGACCTGTTCGAGTACCACGGCGAGTTCGCCGACTTCCCCGTGTGCGGCTTCGGCGCGAAGCCGGTGCAGAAGCCGCACCCGCCGATCTTCTTCAGCGGGCTGAAGGACCCGAAGCGCGCAGCCAACCGCGTCGCGAAGTACAACCTGGCGGGCTGGATCGGCATTCAGGACACCCCCGACGAACTCCAGCAGTGGCGGGGCGCCATCTCGCGCGAGCTCGACGAGCGAGGGAAGTCGATCGACGACCTCGAGGTCTCCAGCATGATCTGGTTCGTCATCACCGACGAGGAGACCGACCAGACGCCGCGGGGCAAGGCCACCAACCTGCTGGCTGGGACTGCCGCGCAGATCACCGACACGCTCAAGCGCTACAAGGAGGTGGGGCTGACGATGCCTCTCCTCTGGCCTCCGTTCCAGGACGTGCCGGTTTCGAAGACGCTCGATGACCTCAAGCGTCTCAAGGAGGAGATCATGCCGAAGGTCGACGCCGGGTAGAGCGACGCGATCGGCCCGCGGCGGCTGGCCGGACGACGGCTCGGTCGGTAAGCGCTTGCGCGCTCCGGGTCGGGCGCTCGTGGGCACCGAGCTCCCCTCGGGCCGGCCTCGGAGACCGTGGGTCAGCTCGATCCGTTCGCGGGCGCGAAAGTGTCGAGCACGCGATCCGCATACGCGAGTGCCGCGGCGGCGTCGACGCCCGGGAAACCGGCCCGGGGTGAGAAGTTGAGGTCGAAGAAGACCTCGGTGACGCCCTGCGCGCGCAGTGCTCCAAGGTCGTCGAGCACCTGCTCGCGCGTCCCCTGGAGTGGCCGGCGCTGCGCGCCAGGGTCCTCGTCGACGAGGTCTACGAGGCCGCGCACGAGGATCCGCACGGCCTCCGGGTCACGTCCAGCCTCGCGCGCGCCGTCGCGCACCGTCTCGACACACTCGCCGATCCGGGTGAGGTTCTGCCGGCTGCTGCTGATCCAGCCCTGGGCGAGCCGCCCGGCGCGGCGCAGTGCCGGCGCGGCCGCGCCTCCGAGCAGCACCGCGGGGTGCGGTCGCTGCACGGGCCGCGGGCCCACGTGGGAGCGCGGAACCATGAAGAACTCGCCGGCGAACTCGACCGGGTCCTGCGTCCACAACGCCTCCAGGCAGCGCACGTACTCGTCCATCCGAGCGCCCCGGCGCTCGAAGGGCACGCCCGCGGCGGCGTACTCCTGCCGCAGCCAGCCGATCCCGAGGCCGACGGTGAGCCGACCGCCGGACAGCACATCCAGCGACGTCAGTGTCTTCGCGAGCAGCGCGGGTGCGGTGAACGGCGCGCAGACGGTCGCCGTCCCTAGCCCGATCCGGTCGGTGTGCCCGGCGACGTACGCGAGCGGGATGACCGGATCGTGCACCTCGCGGTGCGACCGGTCGAGCTCGCCGTCGGCGGGGTAGAGCACGCGTTGGAAGGTCCACAGCGACGCGTACCCGAGCTCCTCGGCGCGACGGGCGGTGCGACGCATCGTGTCCGGGGTCGCCCAGCCCCCCGACACCGGAAGTCCGAACCCGAGCAGGGGCAGGTCACCCGACACGGGATCCGACTCTGCCAGGTCGCGGGAGCACCGCGAGCTCGTCCGCGCACGTCCCGCGGTGGCAGCCCGGTCATCACCGTTCCCTAGCTCACCGGCACGCCCTTCAGGACCGACGTTCTGAGCGGCGGTGATGCAACTCTGTTGAGCCGTGTGCGTATCTGGCGTGTTGCCGCCCCTCGGACACTCGTAGCTGCGGGTCGTGGGCTTGAGTCCGTCGACTCGCCTGCCGATCACGGCCGTAACCGTGTGCGTATGTAGCGACTCCCCCCTCGGACACTTCGAAGTGGGATTTCTGCCCACCTGCTCGGGCCGGAGCCCGGCACTGCATCGATGGCCGTCACGGTCCCCGCCGAAGCGCCATCGGCAACCAGCCCTTCGCGATGCCGTCCGCGACCGCCTCCGAGGAGGCGGCGCTGCGACGCGTTCCGGGCGCGACTACCGAGCAGGCGGCGGCACGGACGGTCCGGGCAATGCCCACCGCCGCTCCCCGAAGCCCGCGGCCGCACGCCGGGCCCGGCCTCGCCGCCGTCCTCCAAGACCGCCTCCGTGCCGATCGCGTCGCTGCGCGCCTCATCCGTGTCGCCGTCCCCGGCGCCGCCCGGCCTGCCTGCCTCCTTCGCCGGGTTCGGGGCCCTGCCCCGCACGCCGACGGCGCCCGAGGCGAGGGGACCTCCCCCGTGCGCCCGCTACCGCCCGCAGGCCGATCAGCCGACCGCGACCGGGCCGTCCGGTTCCCGCGAACCCGTCGGCCGCTCGGCCGAGGCCAGGATGCGCGCGACGTTGTCCGGTGCGAAGAAGTTCGCCGGCGACTCCACCCCCGCGTTGACCCGCGCGAACTGGTTCATCGCCTCCTGGTTGCCGGAGGCGGCCGCGAGCAGGCGCTGGAGCTCGGGCGGCGGCGGCTCGAGGGACGCGAACTCCAGCGTGAACTCGTACATCGGCAGGACGCGCTCGTCCCGCCGGGAGTGGTACTCGCCAAGGGCGGCGTCGAACGGACGTCCGCCGGAGAGGGTCTCGTGCACCGCGGTGGCACACAGCTCCGCATCCAGGAAGGCGTCCTGGATGCCCTGTGCCGTGACGAAGTCCTTGTTGTAGCCGGCGTCGCCCACCAGGACCCAGCCGGGCCCGTAGGGCTTGCGGAAGTAGTTGGGCACGACGGCCCCGACGAGGCGGGCCTCGCGGGTGGCGACGCGGATCCGCTCGGCGAACGACGGGTCCAGCTCGAGCGTCTGCAAGTAGCTGCCCTCGAGGTCCTCCTTCCTGGCCTGGAACTCCCGATACGGCCACCCGGCGATGACCAGCGTCAGGTCGTCGTTCGTGGCCCACGCGGCGAAGGCGCGCTCCGGACGGTCGTACGCCTCCCAGCGGCCGTGCATCGGCAGGTCGCTCCAGTAGGAGTAGTAGCCGCACAACAGCGGCGAATGGTCGCGGTACTGCTCCGGCCGCACGGCCCGAGCCACGAACGAGTGCAGTCCGTCCGCGCCGACGACGACCTGGGCGTACTCGTCCACCGTGCGGCGGTCGTCCCTGCCGTGGCCGCGGACACCGACGACCGAACCGTCCTCGGTGAGCAACTTGTCGACCGTGAAGCCCTGCCGGACCTCGGCACCGGCCCCGGCCGCCGCCTCGACCAGCAGCTCGTCCAGCACGGTCCGCCGCGGGGCGTACGCAACCGGGGATTCTGGCGTTCCGGGCGCCCCGGCGAGGGCGAAGGACCCGAAGTCGAACGCGTAGGTGTCGATCGGCGGGCACCCCGAGGCGGCCACCCGGTCGAGCAGACCCCAGCGCCGCAGCGCCGCCACTCCCGGGGGATGGACCAGATGGGTGGAGACCGTGTCGCTGGGAAAGGTGGCCCGGTCGACGACCAGGACCCGGTGACCGTGGCGGGCCAGCAGCATCGCGGTAGTGGAGCCCGCACAGCGGGCTCCCACGACGATGACGTCATACGGGCGCTTGGTCATGTCGCACCGCCCCCGACGGGAGACCCGGCACCCGCGAAGGTAGAACGCTCCCGGGGGCGTGAACAGGGCATCAGGTCCCAGGCGAAGCGTGCCACCCGTGGCACGGGGAGGCCGGGTCCCGGTCGCGACCGGGGGCCCGCGCGGTGACCACGACGTCAGCCGGTGGCGACGACCCGGACCGCCCTTCGTCCGGCCCTCGCAGAGTCGCACGAGCTCGTCGAGGTGGCGCCGGGCGTTGGGGTGGTCGCGCATGGCCTGCACGTCGAAGGTCCGTCCCGTGGCGCGCCCATCGGGTGGACTGTCGTGACGACCGCGTCGGCGCCCTGGGTCACCTCGCGGGCGAGGCCCTCGTCGGCGACTCACCGACGAGCTCGGTGACTCCGTCGAGCCCAGGCGCGCTACCGGCGCAGCGGACGACGGCGCGCACCTGCGCCGACCGCTCGACGAGCGCCCGGCACACCGCGGTGCCCACCAGTCCGTTCGCACCGGTCACCACGACGACCGGGGTGGAATCTGGCTGCAGAGCGCGGGCTCGACCGCGCTGCCAGCGGGCATCAACGCTGCCGCAGACGCGGGCCACCGTGCGGTTCAGCGGGCAGGGCGCGCCGTGCGCCACCCGTCTCGACCGTCCCGATCGACGTGGACCTCGAGGTCCAGCGGGCCCCGACAACGCCGGCATTTCCACGTCGGCGAAGGACAGACGCTGAGTCCGGTGGCGCCGCCCGACGCCGCCGCGCCCGCCGACGTCACGCTCCGGCGCGTCGCCGGACCAGCCGCCAGTGGTTCGTCTCCTCCTCGCGCCGGTACTCGAGGTTGTCCACGCAACTGACGGCGAGCGCCAGCCCACGGCCGAACTCCGCGACCTCGTCCGGCATCCGGACCGTCGACAGGTCCACGTCCACCCGTTGCCCGGAGTCCTCGAACTCGGCCTCCAGCTGTCCGGGATCGACGCGGACCCGGACGGAGAACTCGCGGCCCTGTTCGTCGCCAGAGTGCGCGACGATGTTCCCGGCGACCTCGGTGACCGCGATCGCGAAGGACATGCGATCGGCAGGTTCGACGTCCGGGTGCGCGGCCCAGACGGCCTCCAGCAGGGTGTGGACCCGGTCCAGGGACGCCGGCTCGGGCGCCGCGGTCAGTGATGCCCCGGGCTCAGCTGCCACCGAGGGCCCCGCCGACGCTGTCGTACGGCCGCAGCACGCGGTCGAGGTTGGTCAGCTGCAGCACGGTGGCGACCTGTGGGGTCAGCGAGGCGATGCGCAGGTCCCCACCGGCCTGTCGGGCCGTCTTCAGCCCTCCGATCACGGCGCCGAGACCCGAACTGTCCATGAACTCGCAGTCGCTGAGGTCCAGCACGATGCGTGTCCGCCCAGCGTCCAGGGCATCGGCCACGGTCGACCGGAGCGCCGCTGCGTTGACCATGGTCAGCCGGCCGCGCAGTCGGATGACCGCCCCGTCCGTGTCCACGTCGGTGTCCAGGTCGATCACGTCGCTCGCTCCTCCACGCTCACCGGCCCGCGGTACCGCGCCGCCTCGATGACGACGCTCAGCACCACCAGGTCGTAGACCACCCACACCAGGTTCACCCACGTCCCTTGCGCCGTCGGCGCCAGACCCAACCCCAGCCGGATCAGCCCCACCACCGCCGCCGCCACGAGGACCACCATGGCGACGACCTGCGGGCGGATGAGCCGCCAGGGGATCCCGCCGCCCTGCTGGCGCTCCTTCGGCGTGACGACGAACCCGAGGCTCCGCCCGAAGAAGACGTTGCCCACGGCTGTCGTGCACGCCCGGATCCACAGCGGGAACAGGGCGAGGCTGTACTGCTGTCCCCGCCAGGTCTTGATCCCGTAGCCGACGACGGAGAAGAGCACCTGCGTGATGATCAGGTAGGGCAGCAGGCGGGCGAGGAACTCCCCGCCGAAGGTCTGGACCGGCCGGATCCCGAAGAACAGGTACAGCACCGGCGCGGCGATGTACACGACCGCGGCGAAGCCGGACAGGTAGCTCCACATGGTCGCGAAGTACATGAGCCGCTGGCCGAGGCTCAGTCCCGGCTGCGTCAGCGGGTTCTCCTTCAGCATCACCTGCAGGGTGCCCTGCGACCAGCGCAGCCGTTGGTGCAGCATCGAGCTCAGGTCCTCCGGTGCCAGGCCGCGCGCCAGCACCTCATGGTGGTACATGGTCCGCCAGCCGGCCCCGTGCAGACGCATGGCGGTGGCCATGTCCTCGGTGACCGAGATGGTGGCCATCGGCATCACCGGCTGAGCCTCCGCGACGAGGTCGACGTCGACCGCCCGGACCAGCGCCTTCACCGACTCCAGCGCGCCGAGGGGCGACCAGTCCCGCGCCGCCAGCCGCTGCAGTGCGACGTCGTCCACGATCACGGCGCCCAGTTCATCGTCGCTGGCGATCGGGAGGGCTTCGATCGCCGCGAGGTCCGCCCGGAGGGACTCGGCGTCCGCGGCCACCACGCCGCGTCCCGCCTCGTCCACCCGCTGCTGGAACCGATAGGTGACCTCGGACAACGGCTCGCCCTGCTTCAGTTCCGCCCGTGCCCGTCCGACCGCGGCGTCGACCTCGTCGAGTGCCCGGACGACCGCGGGGCTGTGCTCGGCCGCCGTCCTGCGGGCCTCCCGTACCACCCGGCCGGCGGCGTCCAGAGCCACCCGCACCGCGCGGCCCACCTCGCGCACGTACCCCACGACGCCGATCTGCATGAGCGCCTCGCGACGCAACACAGCGTTCGACCCGCAGAAGAACGCCGCGTTCCAGCCGTCCTTGCCCTGCTGGATCGGCCCGTAGAACAGCGGCGCCTGACTGCCGAGCGGATCGGAGTCGTCGACGTTCACGAACCACTGCGGGGTCTGGACCAACGCCACCTTCGGATCACGGAAGTACCCGAGGGTACGGTCCAGGATCGCCGGGTCGGGCACCTGGTCCGCGTCCAGGATCAGCAGGAACTCGCCGTCGGTGGCGAAGAGCGCGTTGTTCAGGTTGCCGGCCTTGGCGTGGCGGGGGCGATCTGCCCAGTCCGTGCTGCGGGTCAGGTAGCCGACCCCGGCGGCCTCGGCCGCCTGCCGCAGCTCGTCCCGGGCACCGTCGTCCAGCACCCACGTCCGGTGCGGACGGTCGATGGCCAGGGCGGCGCGAGCGGTGGCCATCACCAGGTCGATCGGCTCGTTGTAGGTCGTGATGAACACGTCGACGGTCGCCTCGACCGGCGGCGGCGGTTCGCCACGCTCGCGGAGCCGCCACATGGTGGTCCCGAAGAGGAACGCGTCGATCAGGCTGTAGGTCTCGGCGAGCACGAGCGGGACGGCGATCCACCAGTAGTTCCAGTTCACCGAGTCCAGCCAGCGCCACACCAGGTAGTTCGTCCCGGACACCAGCGTCAGGACGATCAGGACGCGGAGCAGGGTCCGGCGGCTCCAGAAGCCGGCCCGGGGTCCGTTCGGCCGATGACTGGTCACGCCGTCCGCCGGATCGCCACCGCGGTCACGTCGTCCCGGACGCCCACTCGTCGGGAGAGGACGGCGAACCGGTCGATCACGTGCTGGACGTCCACCCCGTCCCGGACGGCGGCGGCGACGCGGTCCAACGACGAGAGGGTCCCGTCGTAGAGGTCGAGCAGCCCGTCACTGAACACCAGCACCGAGTCCCCGGGCTGCAGCTGCACCACCTCCTCGGCCCAGTCGGCGTCGAGGAAGACACCGAGCGGCAGACCGCCGGACCGGGGGCGCCACACGCTGCCGTCGGCGCGCACCACCACCATGAGGCTGTGGCCCGCATCGGTGTAGCGCAGCAGGCCGGTGGCGGGTGACAGCCGGCCGTGCCAGACGGTGACGAGCGTGCTCGTCCGCTCCAGGTCCTCGTACAGGGTTGCGGCCGCCTCCCGCAGCGCCTGCGCCGTCCCGGCCGTCCGGACCGCCGAGCGGAAGACGGCTCGCACGCCGGCCGTGGTCAGGGCGGCGGCGAAGCCCTTCCCCATCACGTCGGCCACGGTCAGGGCCAGGTCGCCGTCGGGGAGCGCCTCCCAGTCGTAGAAGTCGCCGCCCACCGCGCGGGAGGGCAGGCACATACCGGCGACCTCGTGTCCGGGCAGCTCGGGCGACGTGCGCGGCAACAGCGCGCGCTGGGCCTCGGCGGCGTGCTCGAGCTCGGTGGAGTTGGCCAGCTCGTCCTCGACCCAGGCCGCGAGGTCCTGCAGCAGCTCACGCTCCGGCGCGCTGAGCCGTCGCGGCTGGTCGTCCAGCAGGCACAGTGCGCCGACCCGCTGTCCGCCGGGCGCCTGCAGCGGGTGCCCGGCGTAGAACCGGAGGTGGGACGGCCCGGCGACCAGGGGGTTGTCGGCGAACCGGTCGTCAGCGGTGGCGTCCTCGACGACGAGCGTGTCCGGTCGTCGGATCGTGTGGTCGCAGAACGCGTCCGCCCGCGCACCGTCCTCGAAGGTCAGGCCGGTGGCCTGCTGGGACTTGACGTGCTGCCGGTCCTCGTCGATCAACGTGATCGAGGCGTTGGCGACGCCGAACACCCGCTGGGCAAGCCGGGTGATGCGGTCGAAGCGTCGTTCCGGTCCGGTGTGGAGGACGTCCAGCTCCTCCAGGGCGCGAACTCGTGCGGCATCCTGGTCAGCCCCGGGCCGCGCGTGCACTGCTGTCGCTGGATCTGTCACCACCACGTCGATCGCCGGTCCTCCGTCGTGCCTCTGTCTCAGCGCGGGCTCCGAGATCTTCGTACACGGCGTGTCGCTGCGCTCGTCCAGCGGACCAGCGGGGACTGTGCTACGGCAGCCGGGGTGAGAGGCGGCCGATCTCGGCGTGGCATGCCCCGACCCGGCTCGCGCCCGCCGCGCTCTGGCATCCTGCCTGGCTGTGCTGCTGCTGGTGCCCACCTGCTCGACGCCGGAGCCGCTGGCGCTCGGGGTGGCGGCGGACGACGTCCGGGAGGTCGACGACTTCGCCCGGACGACCGGTGCCTCCGTGTCGCTGTACGAGTGGTACCGGGCCTGGGAGGGACAGGCGCCCTTCGACGCCGCCCGTGCCGAGGCCGCGGCGGCCCGCGGGGCGCTGCCGGTGCTGACCTGGGAGCCGTGGTCACCGGGAGCCGGGGTCGACCAGCCGGCGTACTCGCTGGCCCGCATCGCCGACGGCACGCACGACGCCTACATCGCCGCCTTCGCCCGACAGGTGCGCCAGTGGGGCGGCCGGCTGGGCATCCGCTTCCTGCACGAGTTGAACGCCACCCACTACCCCTGGGGTGCCGGCGTCAACGGCAACACGCCCGCTGGAGCGGTCGCGGCATGGCAGCACGTGCGCCGGGTGTTCGCGGCCGAGGGCGTGATGGACGCCGTCTGGATCTGGTGCGTGAACGTCCACGCCGACGGCACGGCTCCCTTCGCCGAGCTGTACCCCGGTGACGACGTCGTCGACTGGGTCGGGCTCGACGGCTACAACGGCGGCACGGCACTGCCCTGGGGAGGATGGCGGAGTCCGCGGGAGCTCTTCGGTAGGTCACTGACCGACCTCCACGCGCTGTCCGAGCGCCCCGTCGTCCTCACCGAGGTGGGCGCCGCCGAGCACGGTGGTTCCAAGGCGACCTGGATTCGCGAGCTGTTCGACCTGGCCGCGCAAGAAGACGTCCGTGGGTTGATCTGGTTCCAGTACGACAAGGAAGCCGACTGGCGCGTCCAGAGCACGCCCGCCTCCGCCGCCGCATTTCGCCGCGGGGTGGAGTTGCACGGGCAGTCGGGTCGTCCCCCTCGGAGTTGACCTCGGGCTGCGACGACCCTGCCGCCAGGGGGTCAGTTTTCAGGCGCCGCCGACAGTAGTGATACTGCTTCCCGCGGTATGACCACCTCGTCCGTGCCCCCCGTCGAGCAGTCGGCTCGGTCGTGGCCGGATCAGGTCCGCGACCGCTGAACTCTCTGGGAGCACGCATGCGCTCGCGTCAGGCAACCGAACTACTGCTGGCCGAGAGCGCCACCTCGGCCGGCACCACGTCCGAGCGCGCGCAGGCCCTGCTCGAGGTCCTCCGCGGGGTCGTCCCCTTCGACGGTGCATGGCTGGCGCTCGCCGACCCGCTGGGTCAGGGCTACCACTCCCTGGCGAGCGTCGGCCTGGACGTCCCGACCGTGGAGTTCCTCTCGGGACCGCTGATGGCGCGTGACATCGAGGTCACCGGCACCGACCGGGCACGTCCGCCCCTGAGCCCGTCGGACCTGCCCTATCCGGCCGAGGAGCTGTCGACCTGGGCCGAGTGCCTGATGCCGGCCGGCATCTACGAGGCGCTGGCCGTCGCCTTGTTCGCACCCGCGGGGCGGCACGTCGGCTTCCTGGCGCTGCTGTCCGGCGACCGGGAACCGCCCACCACTGCGGTACGCCGTCGCCTCACCTCGATGGCGCCGGTGCTCGCACGGGGCATCGACCCGATGCGCTCCCTCCTCACCGCCGCGCGGTTGGTCCGCGGGGCGACTGCCGGGACGGTTCTCCGCAGGGATGGACGGACGGAGCCGTTGCCGGGCCTGGACGGCGACCTGCTGCTCGCCGTCGGCTCCCCGATCCTGGCCGCAGCGTGCGCGCGGATCGCGGACGGGCAGGTGTACGCGTCCTTCCTGTGGCCACTGGGCGGCTCGCACGCCCCCCCGCGGCCACGTGCGGGTCACCGCCCTCGCCGCGCCCGACGACGTGCCGGCGGTCCTGTGTGGCGTGGTACTGCTGTCGCCGGTGTCCGACCTGCACGGGCTCACGCCACGCGAGCTGGAGGTGCTCGGCCTCTTGGTCGACGGGTACTCGAACCACGAGATCGCCCGGACGCTGGTCGTGGCCCCACGAACCGTCGCCGCACACCTCGAGCACCTGCTCGTGAAGCTCGGCGCGCCGACGAGGACGCTCGCGGCGGTGCGCGCCGAGCGGGAGGGTCTCTACGTCCCAGCAGTCTCCCGCTACTCCTCCGGAGAGCCGGGCCGCGGCGCGCTACGGTCCTGACGTCCGTGCGCTCGCGGCAGGAAGAGCGCCTGCCGTCGCGCCGTTCAGATGCGCGGGGCCAGCTCGTAGACAGGCCCCAGGTCGGTCCCGCTGGTGTCGGGCACCTCGTGCAGGATCTTGGGCTCGGTGTGCAGCAGACGGTGGACGGCGGACCGGGTGCGCTCCAGGTCCAGGCCGGTGCGGCGCGAGATGTCGTTCAGGTGCGGCGCGCTGGCTGCGTCTTCGAGTTCGGCCACGGCTCCGTAGACGGTGGCGTCGTCCCCGCTGAGGTCCTCGACTCGCATGCCGTTCTCCTCACCTTCCCGGTGCCACCGGTTCGCGGCGCCGCGGGCCGATGGTCCTCCAGCAAGCGTCTCGTCGACATCGGCAGGTCTCCGGATGGACGCCGTGGCGTCGGGCGCGGCAGTGTCGGACGACGCCCCACCGTTCTGCGCCTGGTCCTCCACCGTTCCCGGCCTGCCGCAGACCGGTGATCTGCACGAGCCTGCGGCCCGAGACGCCGGCGCCGGCTTCGCCACGTTCCGGCCCAGCCAGGCAGCAGGTCGGGGGCCATCGGCAGACTTGCCCATCTCGGGCCCCGTCGCCGGTGGTCCGTGGCGGGGCCACGCTCACTCGCTCGACCTCGACGGTCTGCACACCGGCGCAGTCGGCCACGGTGTCGGCCCACAGCATGGTGAGCACCTGGTGGGCAGGGAAGCACGGGCGAACCGGGGAGGACGGCGGCCTCGAGGCGTCCTGGGCTCATCTCCTCCCCGCTGTCGTCCGGCTGGACCACGACCCGGACGTCCGAGAGCACGACATTGCCGCGTATGGGCAGAACTGCCGATTTCCGCTGCCTCGAGTGGCCTGCCGCCGGCGGGTGACCAAGGCTCAGGGCACCGGTGAGGAGCGTCGGGACGAAGAGATCGGGAGGCCGACCGGATGCGTGCGATGACCTATCGAGGGCCCTACAAGGTGAGGGTCGAGGAGAAGGAACGGCCGGCCATCGAGCACCCGAACGACGCGATCGTACGGGTGACTCTCGCCGCGATCTGCGGCTCGGACCTGCACCTGTACCACGGGCTCATGCCGGACACCCGGATCGGCCACACCTTCGGGCACGAGTTCATCGGCGTCGTCGACGAGGTCGGCTCGTCGGTGCAGAACCTGCAGGTCGGCGACCGGGTCATGGTGCCCTTCAACATCTTCTGCGGCTCGTGCTGGTACTGCGCCCGCGGCCTGTACTCCAACTGCCACAACGTGAACCCGAACGCCACCGCTGTGGGCGGCATCTACGGCTACTCGCACACCACGGGCGGCTACGACGGCGGGCAGTCGCAGTTCGTCCGCGTCCCCTTCGCCGACGTCGGACCGGCGAAGATCCCGGACTGGATGGCCGACGAGGACGCCGTCCTGCTCACCGACGCCGTCCCGACCGGCTACTTCGGCGCGCAGCTCGGCGACATCGTCGAGGGTGACGTGGTCGTCGTGTTCGGCGCCGGTCCGGTCGGCCTGGTGGCGGCCCGGTCCGCCTGGCTCATGGGGGCCGGCCGCGTGATCGTCGTCGACCACCTCGAGTACCGGCTGGAGAAGGCCCGGACCTGGGCCCACGCCGAGACCTTCAACTTCACCGAGTACGGCGACATCGTGCTCGAGATGAAGAAGCAGACCGACTTCCTGGGCGCGGACGTCGCCATCGACGCGGTCGGCGCGGAGGCCGACGGGAACTTCCTGCAGCACGTGACGACGGCCAAGTTCAAGCTGCAGGGCGGGTCGCCGGTCGCGCTCAACTGGGCGATCGACTCCGTCCGCAAGGGCGCCACGATCTCCGTGGTGGGCGCCTACGGTCCCCTGTTCAGCGCCGTGAAGTTCGGCGACGCCATGAACAAGGGGCTCACCCTGCAGATGAACCAGTGCCCGGTGAAGCGGCAGTGGCCCCGCCTGTTCGAGCACGTGCGCAACGGCTATCTGAAGCCCAGCGAGCTGGTCACGCACCGGATCCCGCTCGACGACATCGCGGAGGGCTACCACATCTTCTCGGCCAAGCTCGACGACTGCATCAAGCCGCTCGTGATCCCGAGCGCCGCCTGAGGGAGAGACGATGACCTACACACCGCACAAGCCGCCGATCGCCGAGTCGCCCGATCAGTTGCGGGCGCGCATCCCCGGCTGGGGGGTGGACAGCGACCCGTCCGACCGGCCCTCCGTGCCGAAGCTCCAGTTCCAGAAGGACCTGACCGGCGCGCACTGGGAGTTCCCCGACCGCCAGCCCGAGAAGTGGCCACGGGAACGCTCGATCGAGCACAAGTTCCTCACGCCGGTCTTCGGCACGGCGCAGCCGCCGAAGGGGCTGTCCGGAGTCATCCGGAGGTTCTCCTACGCCCGCTACAGCGAGGGCCGGGCCGCGCACTGGCTCCTGCTCATGCTGGCCGACCGCGTGGACGCCGTCGAGGAGCACGTGAAGTCCTTCGCCACCCTGCGCCCGGACAACCCGATCACCCAGACCGGGATCAAGGCCGAGTTCACCCACCACGGGCTCTCGTCACGGATAGGACGCAAGCGCACCGACCTGGTGCACCAGCCCCTGGACCCCGTCATCGTGGCCGGTCCCTGGGTGGCTGCGGCGGGCGCCGCCGTCGTCGGCGGCAGAGCCCTGGTCCGGGCGCTCGTGCACTGACGTCGGCACCCCGGGGGGCGGTTTCCCTCCGTCCCCGGGCTGCGGCCGGCATTTGGGAGCCGGCAGAGGACAAGCCAACGACATCTGAGAGCCGTGTGCGTATGCAGCGTGTCGCCCTAGGACACCCCCTCGGACACAGACAGAAGGGCCTGCGGTCCGCGACCGCGCGCCTTTCGTCGCTCCTGGACCCGGTGTGGTCGGTCAGCTCCCGGCGGCCAGGCTGCTCCGCAGTTCGTCCATGGCCTGCGCGAGGCTCACCCGCGGCGCCCAGCCCCACGCCCGCGCGCGGTCGGTGAGCAGCCGGCCGGTCCAGGCCGGCTCATCGGTCCACTCCGGCGCGACACCCAACGCATCGATCACCGTGCCCAGGTAGTCCCGCCACGTCGCCAGCTTGCCCGCGACGATGACCGGAGTAGTGCCACCGGCCACCGGTCCTCGTTCCGCGTCGTCGGCGGTCGCGACGGTGCCCGCGGCGACGTCCGCGATCAAGGCCGCGAGGTCATCCACGCGCACCGGGCCCAGGTTTCCTCCGGGTTCGCCCGGCGCTCCCCCGCGCGGACCGCTGCGATCGCAACGTGTTCCAGACCGACGTATCGCCGACCCCCATGACCGCCGGCGGCCGAACCAGCACGGTTGTGAGCCCGCTCACCTGCACGAGCGCGGCGTCGGTGGCGTTCTTGGTGTCGGGGTAGGCGCCGCTCCCCTCGGCCAGGAGGACACCGTTCTCGGCCACGTCCCCGACGCCGGCCGAGCGGTCGTAGACACCGGTCGTGGACACGTGTACGAGCCGGGCGACGCCGGCATCCCGGGCAGCCCGGGCGAGGACCGGCGTCCCCTCGACGCCCACCCGGTGCTGCACGTCCCGGGACGCGCCCATCGGGTGGACGGTCGTGACCAGCGCGTCGGCGCCGTGGGTCACCGCACCGGCGAAGGACTCGTCGGCGAAGTCGCCGACATGTCGGTGACTCCGTCGAGCGCAGGCGCGCTGCCGGCACGGCGGACGACGGCGCGCACCTGAGCCGACCGCTCGACGAGCGCCCGGCACACCGCGCTGCCCACCAATCCGTTCGCACCGGTCACCACGACGATGGGAGACAGAGTGACCATGCTGCCCACACTGCCAGCGACCACACGACGGTGCCCGCTGCGCGGCACGTCTCGAGGTCGGCACCTCTGACCGCCCGGCGTTGATCCGGACCGACGGTCGGCCGTGGCAGAGATCCGCTCGGCCGAGCCACAGACGGCCGACGGCGAACCCGCTGCGGACGCCGTCTGTGTCGCCGCGCCGTACCCGCACCGGATCGCGTCTGCGCCAGGCCTCTCGGTCACGTGCCGGGTACGTCCGTCGGAAGTCATGACCATCCCGCGTGCGCGATGCAGGCCGGCGCGACGTCGAGCAGGCTCACCTGACGATGTTGTCCGCCGCGCGGGAGGAGACGAGATGTCCAAGAAGGGGAAGACCGAAGGCGCGGAACACGTCGTAGCCGCCGACGTGCCGAGTGGGGACGGAGACGGGCAAGTGGCTGCCGCGCTCCGGAAACGGATGGGCCGCAAGGAGTACGAGGCCGAGCTGGCGAAGCTGCAGAGCGGACTCGTCGCGATGCAGCAGTGGGTCAAGGCCAGCGGCGCGAAGATCTGCGTGGTCTTCGAAGGGCGTGACACCGCGGGCAAGGGCGGCACGATCAAACGGATCGTGGAGCGGGTCAGCCCTCGCGTCTTCCGTGTCGTGGCCCTGCCGGCTCCGACTGAGCGGGAGAAGTCGCAGATGTACCTCCAGCGATACGTGCCGCACTTCCCGGCTGCCGGCGAAGTGATCATCTTCGATCGCAGCTGGTACAACCGCGCCGGCGTCGAGAAGGTGATGGGCTTCTGCGCGCCCGAGCAGACGGCTCGATTCCTGGAGATGACTCCGGCCTTCGAGAAGGCAATGGTCGATTCCGGGATCATCCTGATCAAGTACTGGCTGGAGGTCAGTCCCGAGGAGCAGACCCGGCGGCTCGAGAGTCGTATCGACGACCCTCGCAAGGTTTGGAAGCTCTCGGACATGGACCTGCTGTCCTACAGCCGCTGGTTCGACTACTCCCGGGCCCGGGACGACATGTTCGCGGCCACCGACACGGCCTGGGCACCGTGGTTCGTCGCGTCGACCGACGACAAGAAGCGGGGACGCCTGAACATCATCAGCCACCTGCTCAGCCAGGTTCCGTACGAACCGATGCCGAAGGCGCACGTCACCCTGCCCAAGCGGCAGAAGCCCGGGCAGTACCGGCGACCGAACACCGCGCCCCGGTCCATCCCCACGCCGTTCTGAGCGGGCAGAGGGGTCCGGTCGGGGCGCCGATGACCCGCCTCGGACCCGGCACAGCCTTCGCTTCGTGCGATGTCGTATCGGGCGCCCCCTGCGGCTGACCACAGCAGGGCACCTCATCGGCATCCTTCAGCCACCAGCACGAGTCGTGTGCGTATGTAGCGTGTCGCCCCTCGGACACAGCATCGCCCCGGTGTTCCTCTAGGTCAGGGGCCGGGGCGCTTCCGATTTGGGGCCTCGAAGGCCCTCGTGACAACTGGGTGATACTGCGCGCCGGGATCAGCTCTCGAGCAGGGCGGCGAAGCGGTCCGCGGCCTCGCGGCCCATGCCGGGGTGCACGTGCTGGTAGACGGTGAGCGTGATGGTGGCGCTGGCGTGGCCGAGGCGCTCGGAGACGACCTCCACCGGCACGCCGTCGGCGAGCAGCAGGATGGCGTGGGTGTGCCGGAGGTCGTGCAGCCGGATCCTCGGCAGCTGCTCCTCCCCCCAGCGCCTTGCGGGCCCGGACGACCTGGTCGGCGAAGCGGCGGGAGAACCGCTCCGGGTGCCGGTGGGTGCCGTCGAGGGTGCCGAGCACCAGCGCCGAGTCGCGAACGAGGTCCAGGGCGAGTCCTCCGCGGACTGCCCGGTAGGCGCGCAGCGCGGCCACGGTGCCCGCGTCCAGGTCGACCACCCGGGACCGGCCGGTCTTGGTCGGCCCCTCGACGAGGCGCTCGCCGGCGCCCTTGTCCTTCACCACGCCGACGCTGCGGCGAACCGAGAGGCGGCCGGCGTCCAGGTCGACGTCGCGCCACCGCAGGGCCAGCGCCTCACCCCGGCGCATCCCGGTGGCCGCGAGCAGCCGCCAGCCCATGGCGAGGTCCGGGTCCTGCGCGTCGGCCCAGCGGAGGAACCGGGCGAGCTCCGGTGCGGTCCAGGCCTGCATCTCCGGCGGCCGGGCCTCCGAGGGGCTCGGGGCCGTGGACCGGTCGGTCGGGTTGACCGCGAGCCGCCCCTGCTTGACCGCATCGCCCAGGGCCGACCGCAGGATGGTGAACACGTACCGGACCGTCCGCGCCGACAGCCCGCCCTGACCGTCGGCCCGACCGGACGCCTCGAGCTTCCGCATCCAGGCGTCCACCGCGGAGCCGGTGAGCGACCGACTGCGCACCCAGATGGGGATCGATGTGCAGCCGGATGTTCTTCCGGTAGGACGACAGCGTAGCGGGGCTCAGCCGCTGGGTCTGGATCCACTCGGCCAGATAGGCGTCGAGGCGCTGCTTCGACGGCTCGACCCAGTCCCCCACCTCGGACTTCCTGATCTCCGCCCGCAGCGCCGCGGCGGCGTCCCTCCTCGTCCGAAAGCCACGCTTCAGGACCACGCGCCTCGTGCCGTCCTCCCGCGGAGCGGAGTACTTGATCAGGAAGCGCGGGCCGGCGTTGGTCGCGTACTCGCTGATGCTGCCCTCACCTGCCTGGCGTCGCCGTGGCTCGGGCACGCACGTACCTCCCGTCACCGGGCTCCTCGAGCGACCTGACCTCACGACACGCGGATTCCGGTCGGGTGGAATCCGGGGTCCTGGCGCCTCTGCCGACAGGTGCCATCGAAGGACCTGTTGCGTCGCCGCCCCGGGCTTCGCCGGTCGTGGGAGTCGAGTCCCACCCCGGCCTACTCCCGACCGAAAGCCTCCGGGTGCCGGAGCCGCAATCTGTGGAGGAACAGGGAGCGACGGTCGCCGCGTCACTCATCCCCGAGTGGGAAGACCAGGCAGGTGCTCGACGCGGTGGCGATCAACCTGCCGTCGCCGTCGCGCACCTCGCCGTCGGCGAAGGCGGCTCGACGTCCTGGTTTGGTGACCCGCCCGATCGCGGTCAGCTCGCCTCCACCATTCCGGACCGGGCGCAGACAGCTGACCTCGATCTCCAAGCTCGTGTAGCCCACGCCCGACGGCAGCGTGCTGTGCACCGCGCAACCGGCGACGGAGTCGAGCAGGGTGCAGACGAGCCCCCCGTGCACCACGCCGATCGGGTTGTACGCCGACTCGTCCGGCAGGCACCGGAACTCCACCGTCCCCTCGTCCACCGAGACCGCGGTCATGGCCATCAGGCCGCCGATCGGTGCCGGGGGCAGTCGGCCGTCGATCATCGCCTGCAGGTACTCCCGACCCGCTGAGACCGCGCATCGCGCGGGCGCCGATCATCGGGCCCCACCAGGTGACGGTCCTCGTCCGGAGTTCCCCCCAGCCGTCGGAGGGTGGGGTCTGCGGCGGTCTCATGCCGCCTCCTGCGGTCGGGGCTGCGGAAGCGCCGCGGCGACCGTGGCCGGTCGGCTGCGTCGAACCAGGACGGCGAGGCACACGGCCCCGGCGGCGACGAAGAAGGCGATGGTCAGGGCGATGCCGTGTCGGGAAGCGGTGAGGGGATCGGCAGCCGCCGCGGTGAGCGTGGCGACGAGCGCGGCCACGCCCAGCACCGTGCCGACCTGTCGGGCCATGTTCAGGATTCCGCTGCCGGTGCCCAGGTGCGCCGTCGGCAACCCGGCGCTACCGGCTCCCAGCAGGGAGGGGATGGCCAGCCCCACGCCGGCCCCGCCGAGCAGCTGCGCCGGCAGCAGGTGCGTCACATAGGCCGGTTCGGCCTGGATGAGCACCAGCCACACCACCTGGGCGACGGCGCCGACTCCGCAGCCCAGTGCGGCGACCCGCCCCACCCCGCCCAGCAGGGGGATCAACCGGGGCGCGACGAGCCGCGCGAACGGGAGCACCATGAGCGGCCCCGGGGCGATCGCCAACCCCGCCTGCAGTGGCGAGTAGCGCCAGACCTCGGTGAGGAACTCGACGGTGTTGAGGAGGAACGCGCCGAAGGCCGCGTAGTAGAGAACCGACGCCGCTGCTGAGCCGGAGAACGTCCGGGACCGGAACAGGCCCGGCTCCAGCACCGGCGCCGGGTGACGGAACGAGCCGACCACGACCGCTCCCGCGCACAGGACCGCCGCCAACAGCAGACCCCAGACCCTGGCCGACGCCCAGCCCCGGTCCGCCGTCTCGATCAGTGCCGCGGCGACGAGGCCGACGGCGAGCGCGAGGAACAGCGCGCCGAGCAGGTCGGGGCGGCGCCTCTGCGTCTCGTCCCGGCTCTCGGGCACCAGGCGGAGGGCGAGCAGGATCGCGACGACCCCCACCGGCAGGTTCACCCAGAACACCCAGCGCCAGCCGATCTCGACCAGGCCACCACCGATCACCGGCCCCAGAGCCGCACCCAGGGCACCGAGCGCCGACCAGGACCCGAGCGCGCGGGCGCGCTGCTGCTCCGGGACGACGGCCAGCAGCAGCGACAACGACGCGGGCACCATCACACCGGCACCGACCGCCTGCACCGTCCTGGCGGCCACGAGCCACTCCACCCCCGGGGCCAGGCCGCAGAGCAGCGACCCGACCGTGAACACGGCCAGCCCCACGACCAGGGCGCGCCGGCGCCCGACCCGGTCGGCCCACCGCCCGGCCGGGACCAGCACCGCCGCGAACACGATCGTGTACGCGTTGAGGATCCACGACAGCGAGCCCAGGCCGGCCCCCGGGTACTCCTGCCCGATGGAGGGGAACGCCAGGTTGACGATGAACAGGTCGAGGCTGGACATGAACACCGCGATGGCCAGCACCGCCACGACCGCCGCCGTCCCGCCCTTCGGCTCGGGTCCGGCGACCGCGGATGCGGGCGGCCTCTTGCCAAGCGCCATGGGTGGCCCCCAGGGGTCAGTTCGGATTCTGGACGCACGGTATCCCCGCCGGGGTGAGTTCGTCCAGATATCGGACTCACTGCGTTATGCTTGCGGCATGGCAGCACCGGCCGAACCCCGCGTCTGCTCCGTTGCGCGCACGCTCGACGTGGTGGGCGAGAAATGGGCACTACTGGCCGTGCGCGAGGTGTTCCTCGGCAACCGCCGCTTCGACGAGATGATCCGGAGCACCGGAGCACCGCGGGACACGCTGACCGCGCGGCTCCGCACGCTGGTCGACGCCGGCATCCTGCAGCGTCGCCAGTACAGCGACCACCCGCCGCGCTTCGAGTACCACCTCACCGCGGCCGGCCAGGACCTCTACCCGGTCATCCTGACCCTGCTGCGCTGGGGTGACGAGCACCTCGCCGGCTCCGACGGACCACCCCTGATCCTCGACCACCACTGCGGGCACCGCCTGATCCCGCAGGTCTCCTGCCAGGCCTGCGGAGAGGTGGTGGATCCCGCGGACACCGCCAGGCGATTCCCCACCAGCTCCTGACCGGCAGTCGCTCGCCGTCCTCGGCTCCGCCGGTGGGTGGTTCACAGCCCAGCGACAACCAGGGGGCCCGAAGAGGCAGGAACACAGATGAGGGCATTTGTGGTGACCAAGTACGGCGAGGACGGGCTCCAACTCGCCGACGTGCCCACCCCCAGCCTCGGGAGCAATGACGTCCTCGTCGAGGTCCGCGCGGCGAGTATCAACCCGCTGGACAAGATGGTCCGCAATGGTGAGTTCAAGAGGCTTCTGAAGTACGAGCTCCCTTTCCCGCTCGGTCACGACGTCGCCGGTGTCGTCAGGAGAGTGGGCGAACGCGTGGTGGAGTTCAAAGTCGGTGACGAGATCTACTCCCGGCCCCGGGACCTGCGCATCGGCACGTTCGCCGAGTTCATCGCCATCGATCAGGCTGACGTCGCACTCAAGCCCACGTCGCTGCCGTTCGAGCAGGCAGCCGCCGTGCCGCTGGTCGCGCTCGCCGCGTGGCAGGCACTCGTCGACGTGGCCAGGGTGCAGCCGGGCCAGAAGGTGCTCATCCACGCGGGTGCCGGCGGCCTCGGCTCGACGGTCGTGCAGGTCGCCAAGCACCTCGGCGCCTACGTGGCGACCACCGCAGGCACCAAGGACGTCGACAAGGTCCACGACCTCGGCGCCGACGAGGTCATCGACTACACACAGCAGAACTTCGCCGATGTCCTGGCCGGTTACGACGTCGTACTCGACTCGCTCGGCGGGACCAACGTGGAGAAGTCCCTGACCGTGTTGAGGCGGGGTGGACTCGCGATCAGCGTCGTCGGCCCGCCCGACCCCTCCTTCGCGGCGCAGCTCGGTCAGCCCATCCTGGCCCCGGTGATGGCCCTGATGAGCCGCAAGGTACGCAAGCAGGCGAAGAAGCTCGGGGTCCGCTACTCGTTCCTCTTCATGGAGGCGAGCGGATCCCAGCTCAAGCAGTTGGCGGCGCTCTACGACAACGGCGTGCTGCGGCCCGTACTCGACCGCACGTTCTCGTTCGAGGAGACACTCGACGCGATGGCGTACGTCGAACAGGGCCGCGCCAACGGCAAGATCGTCGTCACGCGTTGAGCGAGGGCAACTCGCCCGGGAGCGCTGACACCGTCCCGACCGTGAGCATCGAGTGCGCTGGACGAGCTTCGCCCACCGCGCAGTCGGGACCGGCGTCGGAGTGCCCGTTGTGTTTCTGCCGCCGATCCCGGGACCGGACGTTCATGGCGGGTCGGTGGAGAACGGTCCCGGTTGGTGGTCGAGGGCCCCAAGGAGTGCGGAGGAGTTCGGCGCCGGGGGGTTGACCTACGCCTCTCCCCCGCTACACCGCTCGCCACGGCTGGATCGACTGCTCGCTCGCCGAACTGGACCACGGACACAGCCTCGTGCACAGCCCCGACCCGCACAGGAAGAGCGCGACATGCCCTCACTGAATGAAGCCGTGGTCCTCGTCACTGGAGCCAACGGCGGCATCGGAACCCACTTCGTCCACGAGGCCCTGGCTCGTGGCGCCGCGAAGGTCTACGCCACCGCCCGTAGTCCCCGCACGTGGGACGACGATCGCATCGTGCCGCTGCCACTGGACGTCACGAGCCCCGCGTCCATACAGGCCGCTGTCGCGGCTGCCCCGGACGTGACGGTTCTGATCAACAACGCGGGCGTCTCCACGTCCAGCGCCCGAATCCTCACCCAGACCGACGAGGAGATCCGCACCAGCGTTGAGACCAACTTCCTCGGCCCGCTGTTCCTGGCCCGCGCCTTCGCCCCGATCCTGACGAGCAACGACGAGTCGACCCTCGTCCACGTGCACTCGCTCCTGAGCTGGTACGCCGTCGCAGGGATCTACAGCGCCACCAAGGCGGCGCTGTGGTCGGCGACCAACTCGCTGCGCCTGGAACTCGCCCCGCACGGCGTGCACGTGGTCGGCGTCCACGTCGGCTACGTCGACACTCCCATGGCGGCGCACGCGCCCCAGCCGAAGACGCAGCCTGCTGACCTCGTGCGCACCGTCTTCGACGCAGTCGAAGCCGGACGGTACGAGGTCCTCGCCGACGAAGGCTCCGTTCGGGCCAAGGCCGGACTCAGCCTCCCCGTCGAAACGGTCTACCCCCAGTTGAAGGACACGAGGGCCTGACCCGACTTGTCTTGCAGTCCGCGCATCGCTTGCCGCGAGCGAGGTTGCGATGTCCGCAGTTGTCGCAGTTCCAACGCTCGGCGGCCGGGTCGGCCCGCTGCGGTGGGAGCTGTCGACTCAGGTCCGGCGCATCGAGCCGGCGGGGCCAATGGCCCCGAGGTAGACGCTGCGGCTCCCAGGTCAAGGACCAGTCGGGGGCAATGGGCCCGGGACACACAGATCATCATCGTGTCGTTCGCGGCGCGCTCCTCGGCCGTGAGGATCGAGTCCCGGTGGTCGACCTCCCCCGCGAGGACGTCGGTCTCGCAGGTGCCGCACGTGCCTTCCGCGCACGAGGACATCACGGCCACGCCGGCGTCCTCGACGGCCTGGAGCACGCTCGTGCCTGGCGGGACGACGACGGTCGTGCCGGTCTGGGCGAGCTCCACCTCGAACGAGGTCTGCCGCACCGGCGCCTCGAGCGCCTTGGGCGCGAAGCGCTCCACGCGCAGGCTCCCGGCGGGCCAGGCGGCGCAGTGCTGCTCGACGGCTGCCAGCAGCGGCTCGGGACCGCAGCAGTAGACGAGGGTGTCCTCGAGCGGCGTCCCCAGGAGCCCGGGGAGCTCGTAGGCCATCGCCTTCTTCGTCGCGGCCGGGGTCGTGTGTGTCGCCGTTCTAGCCCGGCGCCTCCGACCGGCGGCCGCCGTTGCCGCGACGCTTCCGCAGCTCCGACCGCAGGAAACGGCATGAGACCGGACGAAGACTCACCCCCCCCGACGGCTGGGGCGAATCCCGGTCGAGACCGTCACCTGGTGGGACCCGATGATCGGCGCCCGCGCGATGCACGACCTCAGTGGCCGCGAGTACCTGCAGGCGATGATCGACGGCCGGCTGCCCCCAGCACCCATCGGCGGACTGATGGCCATGACCGCGGTCTCAGTGGGCGAGGGGACCGTGGAGTTCCGGTGCCAGCCGGACGGGTGATCTGCAGCGCGACCCCGTGCGCGCGGCCGAACGCGATGCCCGGCTGCTGGCCGAACAGGGCGGCGCGGTCAAGACCGTCATGCGCCAGGATCTGATACCGGGATTGACGGGTGGACTGATCGATGTCACCAGCCCGCAGGCCGGTGCCATCTTGCCGCAGCCTTTGGTGCACGCGGGCCGTCTCGCCGGCAGGCTGGACGATGTGACAGGCGCGGCCGTGCGCGCCGTTGCGGTGGGATCGTTGACGTCGACCGAGCGATCAACACTGCTCGACGCCCTGCTGCCGCTCGGCGGCGTGCTGGTGCAACTGGGCGAGCCCGCCAGCGTGCGGGAGGGGCAGCTGATCAACGCGGTGACCCCGGCCGGTTGGAGCGCCTCAGGAGGACTCTGGTCAGATCACCGCAGCCAACGGGCCGACTTGGACACCGCCCCTGAGTACGTTGCGGGCGACGCTCCGGGCGGGGTTGTCCATCCTCTTGTGTGGGTTGCCGCAGCCGGATCGTGCACCTCAGTCCGGCTCAGGTGCGGTACTCGAAGAACCCTCGCCCGCTCTTGCGCCCCAAGAGCCCGGCCTCGACCATCCGGGAGAGCAGGGGCGGTGGTGAGAACAGCGGCTCACGGAACTCGCGGTACATGGACACCGCCACGGACGCGACGGTGTCCAGCCCGATGAAGTCACACAACCGCAGCGGCCCCATGGGATGGGCACATCCACGCACCATGCCGGCGTCGATGTCGTCTGCGGTGGCGAACCCCGAATCGACCATCCGGATCGCTGACAGGAGGTACGGCACGAGCAGCGCGTTGACGATGAACCCGGCCCGGTCCTGGGATCGGATCACGATCTTGCCCAGCTCCCCCGCGAGCGCGGTGACCCGGTCGATCACGTCCGCCGCGGTCAGCAGGGACGGCACGACCTCCACCAGCGGCATGACCGGCACAGGGTTGAAGAAGTGCAGCCCCACAACGTGACTGGGCCGCCCGGTGACCGATCCCAGCCTCGTGATCGGCACGGAGGACGTGTTGGACGCGAAGACGGCCCGCTCGCTTGTCACGACCCGATCAAGGCGACGGAACAGCGAGGTCTTCACATCCTCGTTCTCGCTGGCCGCCTCGACGACCAGGTCGGCACCAGAGAGCGCATCGAGGTCGTTCTCCACGCTGACGCGAGAGCGCGTGCGGCCGGCGGCCTCCGGGTCGAGCTTGCCCGCTGCCACGGCACGATCGAGGGATGCCTCGATGCGCCCCAGCCCGACCTGTGCCGCACGTGCGTCCACCTCGGTGACCACGACCCGGCGGCCAGACCCGGCGAAGATCTCGGCAATGCCCGATCCCATCAGGCCACACCCGACGACGCCCACCGTGGCGATGGGCCAGGCGCCCTCCGTCGTGGGCTGCCCGACGGGCTGCGCGGCCACCGTCATGCCGGCCTCCGGAGACTCGTCGACAGCCGGAGGCAACGCACCGGAATCCGCGATCCCAAGGTGGCCCCCTCGAGGCCGGAGGTGCCGTCGCCGGTGTAGTGCGCCTCCACGTCCTGGAGGTCATGGACGCGGATGCCCGTGTGTGTCGACTGCGGGCGGGTCCTGCTTGCGATGGTCACCGGGAGCTCCTCTGCGAAAGGTGGGAGGGACGACGGGCGTGCGACGGGCCATGTGGCCCCCGCCGATCGGCCAGTGCCCCGACCGCTGAAGGGCGGTCAGGCAACTCGGCGGACGAGCGCGGCCAGCGCCTGGCCGCCACCGATGCACATCGACACGACGCCGAGCTCGAGGTCGCGGCGCAGCAGGTCCTGCACCACCCGCAGGGTCAGGATCGCCCCGGTGGCGCCGACCGGGTGGCCTAGGGCGATGGCCCCGCCGTAGGGGTTGGTGCGCTCGGGGTCCAGACCGGCGTCCCGGATGCAGGCGACGGCCTGCGCCGCGAAGGCCTCGTTGAGCTCCACGGTGCCGATGTCGGCCGGGGTGGTCCCGGTCTGCTCGAACAGCGCCCGCAGCGCCAGCACCGGGGCGTAACCCATCAGCTCCGGCTCCAGCGCGGCGGTGGTCACCGCCTCCAGCGCGACCAGCCCGGTCGCCCCCCGCTCCCGGGCGACCTCCTCGGTGGTCAGCACCAGGGCGGCGGCGCCGTCGTTGATGCCCGAGGAGTTGCCCGCCGTCACCGTGCCGCCCTTCTCGAACGCCGGCCGCAGCGCGGCCAGCGCCTCGGCGGTGGTGCCGGGCTTGGGGTGCTCGTCGGCCGCGACGGTCGTCGGCCGGCGCCCGCCGGTGGTCACCGGCACGATCTCCTCGTCGAAGGCGGCCTTCGCCTCGACGGTGGCGGCCCGGCGCTGGGACTCCAGCGCGAACTCGTCCTGCTCGGCGCGGCTGACGCCGTACCTCTCCGCGACCCGCTCGGCGGTCACGCCCATGTGCACCTCGGAGAACGGGTCGGTGAGCATCATGACCGTGCCGTCGACCAGGGTCCGGTCCCCCAGCCGCCAGCCGGTGCGCGCGCCGAAGTCGTAGAACGGCATCCGCGACATCGACTCGTCCCCGCCGGCCACGGCGATGCCGGCCGCGCCCCAGCGGAGCTGCATCGCCGCCGACCACACCGCCTGCAGGCCGGAGCCGCACAGCCGGTTGACGGAGTGCGCCGGTGTCCGGGTCGGCAGCCCGGCGGCCAGCGCGACCCGCCGGGCGTTGTAGGCGTCCGCGCCGACCTGGCCGATGCAGCCCATGACGACCTCGTCGACGTCATCGGGGGCCACCGACGTGCGCTCCAGCGCCGCCCGGGTGGCCGCCGCACCCAGCTCGTGCGCCGGTACCTCCTTCAGCGCGCCGCCGAAGCTGCCCACCGGTGTCCGGGCACCGCCCAGGATCACGATCCTCGAGCGCTCCGACATCGTGGTGTCCTCTCTCCTGAGTTGATCGAAGGTGTGGCTGGAGCCGACGCGGCCCGTGACCTGCCGTTGCGACTCCGGCACCGCTCAGGGGGTGACGGCCTGCTCGCGAGAGCAGGCGGCCACGGCCTGGGCCACGGCAGTGGCCACCCGGCGGTCGAGTGGGCTCGGCACGACGTAGTCCGGACGCAGGTCGTCGCCGACGACGTCGGCGATCGCGGTGGCCGCCGCCAGCTTCATCTCCTCGGTGATGCTGGTCGCGCCCGCGTCGATGGCCCCGCGGAAGACGCCAGGGAAGGCGAGCACGTTGTTGATCTGGTTGGGCAGGTCGCTGCGCCCGGTGGCGACGACGGCGGCGTACCGGGCGGCCATCTCGGGGTCGACCTCGGGGATCGGGTTGGCCAGCGAGAAGACGATGCAGCCCTCCGCCATCGAGGCGATCGCCGACTCCGGCACCGTCCCGCCGGACAAGCCGATGTAGACGTCGGCACCGCCCAGCGCACCGACCATCGTCCCGGCGAGCCGGGAGGTGTTGGTGCTCTCCGCGGCCCACCGCTTCATCTCGGTGAGGTCCTCGCGCCCGGTGTGCAACACCCCGCGGGAGTCGGCGACGGAGATGTCGCCCACGCCTGCCTCCAGCAGGATCTTGGTGCAGGCGATCCCCGCCGCGCCGGCGCCGGCGACTACGACCCGCAGATCGGCCAGCGTCCGGCCGGTGACCCGCGCGGCGTTGCGCAGCGCGGCGAGGACGACGATCGCCGTCCCGTGCTGATCATCGTGCATGACCGGGATGTCCAGCCGTTCGCGCAGCCGGGCCTCGATCTCGAAGCAGCGGGGCGCGCTGATGTCCTCCAGGTTGATCCCACCGAACGACGGCGCCAGCGCGGCCACGACCTCCACGATCAGGTCGGGGTCCTTGGTGTCGAGCACGATGGGGACGGCGTCCAGCCCGGCGAACTCGTTGAACAGGCAGGCCTTGCCCTCCATGACGGGCAACGAGGCGGACGGCCCGATGTCGCCGAGGCCCAGCACCGCGGTCCCGTCGGAGACGACGGCGACCACCCGCGGAGCCCACGTGAACCGGCGGGCGAGCTCGGGCTCGGCGGCGATGGCGCTGGACACCCGGGCCACGCCGGGGGTGTAGGTGAGCGCCAGGTCGGCGATCGAGGTGATCGGCCGCGTTCCGCGCACGCTCAGCTTGCCGCCCTCGTGGACCGCGAACGCCGGGTCGTCGGCGAAGCGGTCAGGAACTTCCGGAGCAGGAACGCTCCGCTGGATGCTGCGGCGTGTGTCGAGGGCGCGGAGCCCTGCGGCGACGAGCTCGGGCACCGCCTCCGCGGCACCCCTCGCGTCCCGGCCGGCGTCGGCGCCGGCGTGGGCCCTGTGTGCGATGCCCTCGGCGATCACCGCGAGCTTCAAGTGGGCGAGGGCAAGGTAGAACGGCCAGTTGCCGAGGTCGCGTCCGGAGCCGTGCGCGTAGCTCTCGGCCAGCGCATCCGGGGACGGCAGGCGGGGGCTGGTCCAGGCCGCGGGGATGCCGAGGATGACGTCCAGTGCCGGATGGCGATAGACGCACATCAGCGCGACGTCGGTCAGGGGGTCGCCCAGCGTCGACAGCTCCCAGTCGACGACGGCCCGCACCGTGCCGGTGTCATTCCGGTCGAGGATGACGTTGTCGATGCGGTAGTCCCCGTGCACGACGGTGGCCTCGGAGGTTGCCGGCACGCTGTCGGCCAGCCGAGCGTGCAAGCGCTCCAGGTCGGGGAAGTCGCGGGTCCGGGTCCGGTCCCACTGCCGACGCCAGAGGGCCACCTGCCGCGCCAGAAAGCCCGCCGGGCGCCCGAAGTCCTCGAGGCCGACCGCGGCCACGTCCACCGCATGGAGGTTGACGAGCACCTCGACCAGCGCAGCAGTGGTCCGCTGCACCTCGTCGTCGGAGAGGGCTGTCAGATCCTCGCGGTCGCGGATCACCACGCCGTCCACCCACTCGACGACGGTGAACGGCGCCCCGAGCACGCTCTCGTCCTCGCACAGGCTGATGGAGCGGGCGACCGGGACCGCGGTCGAGTGCAGGGCACTGGTCACCCGGAACTCCCGCGCCATGTCGTGCGCCGACGCGGTCACCCCCGCCCTCGGGGGCCGGCGCACCACCCAGCGTGACGTCCCGTCGGTCACGGCGTACGTGAGGTTGGACCGGCCTCCCGCGATCAGGTCCGCCCGCAGCGTTCCCGACGGCTCGACTCCTCGAGCGGCGAGGTGGGCGTGCAACTGAGCCAGGTCCAGGCCTGCGGTCCCGGTCATGACGACGCCCGCAACCGTGCGGCCTTCACCGCGCGCTTGGCGATCGCGAAGCGGTGCACCTCCGACGGGCCGTCGTACACGCGGAAGGGGCGGATCTCCCGGGCGATCCGGGCCACCGGCAGATCGGCGGACACCCCCAGTCCCCCGCACAGCTGCATCGCCCGATCAACCACCCGATCGATGGCCTCGCCACCGAACACCTTCGCAATCGAGGTCTCCTGGGACGCCGAGGAACCGGCGTCGAGTGCGGTACAAGCGCCATCGAGCAGCGCACGGGTGGCGGCGAGGTCGATCTCGTTGTCGGCGATCATCTGCTGAGCCATGCCGAGGTCGGCGACGGCGCTGCCGAAGCCGCGGCGGGCGGCGGCGTACTCAACGGCGACCTCGTGCGCACGGACGGCGGCGCCGAGCCAGCGCATCACATGGGTCATCCGGGCGGGCCCCAGCCGTACCTGGGCGTAGCGGAAACCCTCGTCGACCTCTCCGAGCACTGCCTCGTCAGGCACGACCAGCCCGTCGAAGGCGACCTCACAGTGCCCACCGACCATCGAGCGGTCCATGGTCGGGACGTGGCGGCCCACATGCAGACCCGGTGTACCGGCGGGTGCCAAGAACATCGTGCCGCCGCCTCGGTCGCCCACCTCTCCCCCGGTGCGCGCCATGATGATGAAGAAGCCGGCTCCGTCCGCGCCGGTGATGAAGGTCTTCCGACCGTCGATGCGCCACCCTGCCGTCACTCGGGTGGCCGTCGTCGCCAACGCCGTCGGATCCGAGCCGGCCCCGGGCGCGGGCTCGGTCATCGCGAAGGCCGACCGGACCTCGCCGCTCACCAGTGGGGCGAGGTACTGCTCCCGTTGGTCGGAGGTGGCCACGTGGGCGAGCAGGTGCATGTTGCCCTCGTCCGGGGCAGCCGCATTGATCGCCAGGGCGCCGAACAGCGAGTACCCAGCGGCCTCGAACACCCGCGCCCGCTGAGTCATCGACAGTCCCAGGCCCCCGTACTCCACGGGTGCGTGGGGGGCGAGCAATCCGCGCTCCCGCGCTCCCTCCTGCAGTCGCCGGCGCAGGACGTCGCCGCCCGCGGAGGTCACGTCACCGTCGTGCTGGTCCTCCACCGGCAAGACGACGTCGCGTACGAACTGCCGGGTGCGGGTCACGAGTGCCGCCAGGTCGGGATCTGCGCTGGCTTCCCGGGCCGGAGGTTGGGTCGTCGTGCTCATCGGTCGCTCCTCGTCGGATCGATCACCAGGTCACCGCGCTCTCGTGAGTCCGCGCCGGGGGCTTGGCAGCGGCGGCGAAGGCCTTGAGATCGAAGCCGGGATCCGCGGCCTGCTCGCGGGTGGGCGAGTGGCCCGAGGCGAGTAGACGCCTGCCGATCAGGTGACCCGCCGCGTGATTCACCGATTCCACGCAGGTGAGGTCGTCGCCGCTGTAGCGGAAGACCGAGAACCGTCCGCCGCCGGGATCACCGCGCACCACTTCGTCGTCCTGACTCTCCGGCACCCCGACCATCTGCAGCTTCAGATCTCCCTGGGTGCTCCAGAACCACGGCACCTCCCGGTAGGGCGCCCAGAAGGGAGCGGCGCTCGCCAGCCTGGCGGCCACGTGGCGAGCTTGATCGGCGGCGTTCTGCACGGACTCCAGGCGGGTCGGCTGATCCCCCAGCGGGAACCGGCAGCAGTCGCCGATGGCTGAGATCGCCGGATCACTGGTGCGCAGGGTCTCGTCGACCACCACGCCGTCGCCGCACTCCAAGCCGGCGTCGGCGGCCAGACCGTCCGCCGGCACCGACCCCACCCCGACGACTACCAGATCAGCGGGGATGACCTCCCCGGTCGACGTCACGACATGGGTCACCTGTCCCTCGGCGCCCCGTAGCTCGGTCACACCGGTGCCGAGGCGCAGGTCCACCCCCCGGTCGACATGGCGGGCCGCAACGTGAGCGCTGAGGACCGGGCCCGCCACGCGTGCCAGCACACGGTCGGCGAGTTCGACGACGACGGGTCGCAGACCGGACGCGGTCACGGCCGCGGCGACCTCCAGGCCGATGAACCCGGCGCCGATGACGACGACGTCGTGCGCGCGGGACAGCCGGTCCCGCAACTGCGCGCTGTCGCTCGGCGTCGCCAGGTTCAGGACGCCGTCCAGGTCGGCTCCCGGAACCGGCAGACGACGAGGGCGGCTGCCGGTGGCGAGCACGAGGTGGTCGTATTCCAGGGTCCGGCCGTCGTCGAGGAGGACGGTGCGGCTGTCGCGGTCGATGCGCTCGACCCACGTCGACAACCGTAGATCGATGTCGTGCGTCCGGTACCAGTCCCGGCTGCGGAGCCGCACGTCGTCGACGGTGACCTTGCCGAGCAGCACGTCCTTCGACAACGGAGGGCGCTCGTAAGGCAGTTCGTCCTCGCCCCCGACGACCGTGAGGTGGGAGCTGCTGCCCTTGGCCCGGAGTGCTTCGGTGACGCCGATCCCGGCCTGGCCCGCTCCGATGACGACGACCCGGGTCATGCCTGCGCCTCGGGAACGTGGACGGTCAGGCCGTCGAGCGTCTCGTCGACCGTCAGCTGGCAGGACAGCCGGCTGGTCTCGCGGCGCTCGGCCGCGGCGACGTCGAGCATCTCGTCCTCGTCGTCGCTGAGGGCCGGGAGGCGCTCCGCGTCAGCGGGATCGACGTAGACGTGGCACGTGGCGCACATGAGCGAACCGCCGCACTCGGCAACGATGCCCGGGACGTCGTTCAGGATGGCGTTCTTCATGACGCTCGTGCCGGCCGGGGCCTGCACCTCGCGCCGGGACCCGTCGGGCTGGACGTAGCCGATCGTGGGCATGGGCATCTCCTGACGGACCCGCGGCGAGAAGCACACGGACGAGCGGACGGATCGGGGCGGCCGGGACATTCGTGATGGGAACCACAGGCGCCTGTTACGAAGGTGACACCGGCCACGGCCGGTGACCAGCGACACTGTCCGAACCCTGGCTTAGGCGGTCTTTATGGTTCCCAACTTCTCGCTGCGCCAGCTGGGCTACCTCGTGGCGGTCGCCGATGCGGGTTCGATGACCGCCGCGGCGGATGCGGAGCACGTATCGCAGGCGGCGATCTCGATCGGGATCCTCGACCTCGAGCGCCGTCTCGGCGTGCAGCTGCTGGCTCGGCGGCCAGGACACGGCGTCTCCCTCACCGAGGCCGGCGCCGGGGTGGTGGCCGACGCGCGGCGAGTGCTCGCGGCCGCGACCGACGTACAGAGCCGTGCCCGGGAGCCCGGAGCGGAGCTTCGGGGCTCGCTCTCCCTGGGCTGCTACACGACGATGGCGCCGCTGTACCTGCCGTCGCTCTACAGCGCCTTCGCGGTCGAGCACCCGGCGGTTGAGCTGTCTGTGGTGGAGGGAGCGCAGGAAGACCTCCGCCGCGCGCTGATGAACGGGATGTGCGAGCTCGCGCTGACGTATGACACCGGCCTTGGCCCCGGACTCGCTACAGAGACCATCCGGACCTTGCGGCCTTACGTCCTGCTTGCCGCCGACCACCCACTGGCGAATCGCGACGGCGTGACGCTGCAGGACCTCGGCGACGAGCCGCTCATCCAGTACTCGTTGGGACCGAGCCCCAGCAACGCGGAGCATCTGTTGCGAGAGGTCGGTGTCACCCCCCGGATCGTGCACAGTTCCCCGAACATCGAGGTGGTCCGCTCTCTGGTGGCGCGGGGCCTGGGGTACACCACCATGCTGCAGCGCTGGCCGATGGACGTCAGCCTCGAGGGGCTACCCCTCGCGTGCGTGCCCCTCAACAGCAACGTGCCCGATTACCGCGTCGTCGTCGCGTGGCCGCAGCAGGATCAGCTGAGCCGCCGCGCGGCCGCCGTGGTCGCCTTCCTGCGCTCGACCGCGAGGCGCCTCCACCGAACTGCGGACGAGACGCCGGAGGTGGCCGCGCCGACGGACGAGCCTCTCGACCAGCAGGCGGCCCGGACTCCGTGACCGTCGCGGTCGCTGATCCGACGCTGTGGGCGGCGAGGTCAGGCGTGGTGACCGGACGTTCCTGCGCGCGCGAGGACGATCCGGCTCACCACGGTGTTGACCGTCAGGTCCAGCAACAGTGAGACCACCCGGACGCCATCGTCGACGGGGCGTTCGCCACCGTGAGGGGAGTCAGGGGCCTGCGCCCCAACGTCTGGGCAAGGTGCCACGCGCGCGGCGCATCGGCCAGAAATGCGTTTCCAATGCCGGCATGGGCATTCCTCTTGACCCCGCACGGCCAGATCCTGTTCGGGAAGGGGCTGCTGGTCCCGGTCGAGCTGCTCAATCCGTGTGCGTGAGTCTGCTCGCGCTTCCCATGGTCGTGCGGCAGAAATCGATCAAGGTATGGGCACGTCGAGTCAGCCGCACGCCGTCCGGCCATGCCAGCACGACCTTGCGCTCGGGTGTGGGGTCTGCGATGGATCTGCAGGCGATCGGGCGCCCCTCGAAGCTGAGGTCGGCCGGCCACCGCTGAACCAGGATGGAGTAGCCGACCCCCCGGGCAACGAGGCCTCTGACGACTTCGATGTTCGAGCTCAGATGCCGGACTCGGGCGGTCAGGCCGACGGCCTCGAGCATCCGGACGGCGTTCCGCGCGCTCGGCACGTCGAACATGATCAGCGGCTCGTCGGCGATGTCGGCGAGGTGGATCGCGTCCCGGACGGCCAGTGGATGGTCCGCGGCGAGAATGAGGTAGGGGCGACTCGTCCGCACGGGCACCATCGTGAGCCCGGCGTCGCAGTCCTCGGCGTAGAGCAAGGCCAGCTCGCACCGGCCGTCGCGCAGGGCCGCGAGCACGTCATCCGCGGTCCCTTCGAGGACGTGCACGTCGAGAGCCGGGAAGCGGCCCGCGAACTCGTCGAGGAGAGGCGGGATGAAGAACGGGGACAGGCTGGTGTAGCAGCCGATCCCCAGGGTGCCGCTCACTTCGTGTTCCGCCGCGGCGGCGGAGGCCTGCAGCTCCTCCGCCGCCTCGACGAGGCGCCGACCCTCCGCCACCACCCGCGCTCCCGCGGCCGTCAGCTTCACGCCTCTGGCCTTCTGCCGAATCAGCAATTGGACGCCGAGGCGCTTCTCGAGGTCGCTCAGGCTCAACGACACTCCCGCCTGCGACGCACCACAGACGGCTGCTGCCCCGGTGATGGAGCCCGCGTCGGCGACGGCCACCAGGTACTCCAGCTGCCTGAACGAGATGCGCACAACCACTGACGGATCCTCGCCTCGAGGAGGTCGGCCCAACGCCCGAGCGTTCAGATTCCCTTATGACCTCCATCGGAATCCTGACATTTACATAGCGATGTGGCCGCTGTCACTGTCTTGCGACATCCCCGCCTGGCACGCAGCTGAACAACCCCTGGAGGTCCCGATGACGACTGCGTCGGTCGCACGCGAGATCAACCTGACCGACTTGGCTCGGGACCCGTACCCGATCTACCGGCATCTGCGCGACACCGCTCCGGTGGCGTGGGTGCCGGCTGCGGACCGGTACCTGGTCACCCGCTACGACGACGTGATGGCGGTCGAGCGCGACCAGCAGGTCTTCAGCTCCGTCGAGCAGGACTCGCTGATGATCCGGGCGATCGGGCCGCTGGCCCTGCTGCGGCAGGACGGGGAGGCGCACCAGCGGCTGCGCAAGGCCGCCGAGACCCCGGTCAAGCCCCGTGCGGTCAAGACCGAGTGGCTGCCGAGGTTCCGCCAGAACACCGAAGCGTTGATCTCGGCGTTCGTCGACCACGGGGAGGCCGACCTGGTCGCCGACTTCGCCGCGCCGCTCGCCGCGACCAACCTGGGGACGCTCCTGGGGCTGCCGGACGCGACTGCGGCCGACATCTTGCAGTGGTCCCAGGCGATCATCGACGCCTGCGGCAACTACGCCGACGCCCCGGCCGTCTGGGCCCGCAACGACCGAGCCGTGCAAGCCGTCGACGCCGCGATCACCGAAGTCCTCCCCTACGTGCGCGAGCACCCCGACTCGAGCGTCATCTCGGCGATGCTCCAGGCGGGGCTTAACCCGGACGAGATCCGGACCAACGTCAAGATCTTCATCGGCGGCGGGGTGAACGAGCCACGCGACGTCCTCGCGGTGGCGGCTTGCGCCCTGCTCTCACACCCCGACCAGCTCACCGACGTCCTCGGCGGGACCACGCCGTGGAAGGCGGTGTTCGAGGAAGCCGTCCGGTGGGTCTCGCCCATCGGCATGTACCCGCGGCAGGTCACCGAGGACGTCGAGCTCGGCGGCGTCGCGCTCCACGCCGGTGACCGGCTCGGCGTGGTGATCGCGTCGGCCAACCGGGACGAACGCATCTTCGACCGGCCCGACGAGTTCGACACGCGCCGCGAGGTGAAGCCCCATCTCGCGTTCGGTGGCGGGCCGCACTTCTGCCTCGGCACCTGGGTCGCTCGCGCCTCGATCGGGGAGGTGGGGTTGCCGGCGCTGTTCGACCGACTGCCGGGCTTGACCCTGACCGATGCGGATGCCGTCCGGCTGCACGGATGGGTGTTCCGCGGCCCGCTCTCAGTTCCGGTGACCTGGCGCGCCTGAGCGCCGCATCCCCCTCCACCCACCGCAGTCACAGAGGAGAACCGTGATGGAGATCAACGCTGTCTTCGCTCCGGCCATCGACACACCGGACCACATCGCCATCGCCGAGGAGCTCGGCTACCAGCGCGCCTGGGTCTACGACGTGCCGCTGTCCTACGCCGACACCGGCATCACCCTGGGCCTCGCCGCGGCCAGGACCAGCCGCATCCGGTTGGGGATCTCGGTGATGACGCCGCACCTGCGGCACATCACGATGAACGCCGCACTCATCGCGCACCTGGCGACGGTGGCACCAGGACGGATCGACGCGGGCATCGGCGCCGGGTTCACCAGTGCGGCGTATCTCGGCAAGAAGCCCGCGAAGTGGGCCGAGCTCGAGCAGTACGTCGAGAACTTCCGCACCCTGCTCGCCGGCGGCGAGGTCGAGGTCGACGGCACGCTGGTCAGCCTCATGCACAGTCCGGCGTCCGGGATCAGCCTCCCGATCGAGGTGCCCATCTGGATCGGCGCCCACGGCCCCAAGGGCTTCGCCTGCGCCACCCGCCAGAACGCCGGCGTGGTCACCAACCCCACCCACGGCGACAACCCGGTCCCCGTCACCGGGCCGTGCCAGCTCACCTACTACGGCACGGTCCTGGAGGACGACGAGCCCGTCGACTCCCTTCGGGCCGTCGAGGCGGCCGGCCCTGGCGCGTCCCTCGCGCTGCACATGGGCCAGTACGGACCGCTGGCCGGCCTGGCCGAGGTGGAGGGCTACACCGCCGCCATCGCGGAGTTCCCCGAGGAGCGCCGCCACCTCGAGGTGTACCGCGGCCACCTGATGCAGCCCAACGAGATCGATCGTCGCTTCCTCACCGCCGAGGTGATCCGCCGAGGCACGATGACCGGCACCGCGACCGAGATCGCCGCCATCCTGCGCCGCCTGGAGGACGCCGGAGCCACCGCCGTGCTGTACCAGCCCGCCGGGCCCGACATCCCGCGCGAACTCCGCACCTTCCTCCGCGCCGCGGAGATGCGCCACGACCTGCCCACCACGTCCCTCCAGCCCGCCTGACCCACTCGCACCGAGAGACGAAGGACCTACGGAGATGCCCTACTTCACCCGTGTCGGCGAGGTCCCGCGCAAGCGCCACACCGTCTTCAGGCAGCCGGACGGCTCGCTCTACTGGGAGGAGCTCATCGGGGAGGAGGGCTTCGTCGGCGACACCTCACTGCTGTACCACCGCAACCCGCCGAGCGCGATCACCGCAATCGAGCGCGTGGACGCCCCGGACGATGAACTGGTCCCCAACGACCCGATGACCCCGCTGCACCTGCAGCCGCACCAACTGCCGGGGAAGGGCGACGCCGTCCTCGACCGGTTTCTGCTCCTGGGCAACGACGAGGTGCGCATCTACTACGCGGTCGCGACCCAGGACAGCACCCTGTACAAGAACAGCGTCGGGGACGAGCTCGCCTACGTCGAGAGCGGCCGTGGCGTCCTCGAGACCACTTTCGGGAAGCTCGACCTCTCCGAGGGCGATTACGCGATCGTTCCTACCTCGACCATCCACCGCTGGACGGTCGCAGACGGTGAGGAGCTGCGCCTGCTGTTCGTGCAGGCGGTCGGGCACATCAACCCGCCGTCGCGCTACCTCTCCGCCGGCGGGCAGTTCCTGGAGGGGACGCCGTACTGCGAGCTGGACATCCGTCGCCCCGAGGAGCTGGTCCGGGGCGAGGGCACCCAGATTCCCGTCGTGGTCCGCACGCGGACCGGCCTCACCCGGCACGTGCACAAGCACCACCCGTTCGACGTCGTCGGGTGGCACGGCGGCATGTACCCCTGGGCCTTCTCGATCTTCGACTTCGAACCGGTGACCGGCAGCCTGCACCAGCCCCCGCCGGCCCACCAGACCTTCGAGGCGCCCGGATTCGTGATGTGCAACTTCGTGCCGCGGCTGCTGGACTACCACCCCGAGGCGGTGCCGATCCCGCCGTTCCACTCCAACGTCGACAGCGATGAGGTCCTCTTCTACGCCAAGGGCGCGGCCAACACCCGCCGGGGCACGGGCGTCGGGATCGGGTCCATCACCGTCCATCCCGCCGGCTTCATCCACGGGCCCCACCCGGGCAACGTCGAGCGATCCATCGGTCTCCAGCGCGCCGACGAGTACCAGGTCATGGTCGACACGCACCGTCCACTGCTCGTCTCCGCAGCAGCCCGCTCCGTCTTCGACGCGGAGTACCCGTTCACCTGGGCCACGCTGGAGGAGAACGGCAGTGCGTGAGCTCCTGCCCGTCCCCATGCAGGACGAGATGGGAGGCGACGTCTACTCCGGTATCGCCCGCGCCTCCGGCCTGCTGTGGTGCGGCCGCGAACGCGCGAACCCCGACGCCGGAATCACCGACACGGTGCTCGTGTACTGCCACCCGAGCTCGAACTTCGTCGGCCACTACGCACTGGCTCCGACAGCGTCACTCGGCGTCGACGCGGTCGGCGCGGTGACCCGTTATGCCGGCAACGACACCCAGGTCGTGCTGGAGAACTGCGTCGCCGACCTCGGGTCGGTGATCCAGCACCTCCGCGAGGTCGAGGGTTATCGCAAGGTCGTCCTCGTCGGCAATTCCGGTGGCGGAGGGTTGTCGGCGTTCTATCAGTCCCAGGCGGAGAAACCGACCGTGCAGGACGCTCCCGGTGGAGGCGGCACCGACCTGACCCAGGCGACCCTGCCACCGGTCGACGCCCTCGTCATGCTCAACGCGCACGCCGGGCGAGCCGACCTGCTGTCGGGGTGGCTGGACCCGGCCATCATCGACGATGACGACCCGTTCCGCCGGGACCCCGAGCTGGACCTGTTCGCAGGACGGGACCTCCCGCTCGACCGCGGCTGGGTGAGCGACTATCGCACGGCGCAAGCCGCACGGATGCAGCGAATCACGGCCTGGGTTCGAACACAGCTCGCCGAGCTCGAGGACCGGTTCGGCGGCGCGGTGCCCGACCTGCCTTTCCGCGTCCACGGAACCTGTGCGGATCCGCGATTCGTGGACACCAGCCTCGACCCGTCGGACCGCGAGCCGGGCACGCTGTGGGGCGACCCGCAGTCCGCCAACCTCCGGCCGGTCACCCTGGGCAGTTTCAGCACTCTGCGGTCCTGGTTGTCCCAGTGGTCGGTGGCCGACACCAACGCACACGGCCCGGACTGCCTGCAGCAGGTGTCGGTGCCGGTCTTCGTCGCCTACGCCACCGGCGACAAGGGCTGCTTCCCGTCCATGGCGCAGGCGCTGTACGACGCGGCGCACCATCCCGCCCGAAAGCTCCTCGCCGTCAAGGGCTCCGGCCACTACTTCGAGGGCCCCCCGCAACTGCTCACGGACGCGCTCGCCGAGGTCGTCGCGTGGGTCCGCAGGGTCTGACACCCGCCGAGCCGCACCACCAGATCGTCCCTCTCCACTCCCACCAAACGGAGGAAGTCATGCGCAGAGTAGTCACCGGCCACGACGCTCAGGGCCGCTCGGTCGTCGTCAGCGACGGCACCCCGCCCCGCACCCACCACTTCGACGGCTGGCCGGGCTTCGTCTCGTCGCTCGGCTGGGCCACCGAGGCCTCCGTGCCGGTCAGCCGGACCGGTGAGGACCCGACGGACAAGGTCGACACGATGATCCCGGCGCCCGGGAGCACCCGCCTGATCCTGCTCACTCTTCCGCCGGACAGCACGATGGCCGGCCCCGACTTCGACGGAGCCACCTACGGCGCGGAGCAGGCCACGCACTCCCCCGGCCTGGCCGAGACCTTCGAGGCCGACGGCATGCACCTGACGCCCACCATCGACTACATCTTCGTCGTCAAGGGCGAGGTCTACCTGCGGCTGGACGACGGCGCCGAGACCCGGCTGGAGGCCGGCGACGTCCTCGTCCAGAACGCGACCCACCACGGCTGGAGCAACCGCACCGACCAGCCCGCCGAGCTCGCTTGCGTCCTCATCGGAGCTGTCACAGACAGGTGAGATCCGGACGGTGCCGGCGACGCCATCCCCGTACCTGACGGATCACCCCGCCCGTCCACCGGCACCGTGCGGCTCTCGGCCCACCACCATCCCGAAGGAGACACGATGCAGATCGGCGTGTACGCGTCCTGCACCGACGAGACGCTGCGACCGGACGAGGTCGCCGTGCTCGTCGAGCAAGCGGGAATCGACGCGCTCCACTTCGGTGAGCACTCCCACATCCCGGCCAGTGAAGCGTTCCCGCCCGACGGCCAGGAGCTGCCGCGCGATTGGGCCCGGCTGTTCGACCTGCTCATCGCATTGACTGCCGCTGCGCTCGCCACAACACGGTTGCGCGTGTCGTCAGGGATCATCCAGGTCGCGCAACGTGACCCCATCACGACCGCGAAGGAGCTGTCGAGCATCGACGTCCTCTCCGGCGGCCGCCTCGACCTCATCGTCGGCCACGGCACGATCATCGAGGAGATGCGCAACCACGGCGTGGACCCCGAGACGCGCTTTGACCTGGTACGGGAGCGCATGCTCGCGATGCGTGAGATCTGGGGACAGGACGAAGCGAGTTTCCACGGCGCCTTCGTCAACATCGAGAGGATCTTGTCCTGGCCCAAGCCGGTGCAGCCCGGCGGAGTGCCCCTCTTCTTCGGCGGCAACTCTCCGGGATCGGAGGAACGCGCGCGTGAGTACGGCGATGGTTGGGCACCCCTTGCCCTCCCCGGCATCCCGGCCCGTATCCGCGAGTTCACGGCCGAGGGAAGCGGGCTCCCGGTGATCGCCGTCGGCGTCCCGACGGAACCGGCCGCCATCGACGAGTACGCGAGCGCCGGCGCCGACCGCATCGTGTTCCGCTTGACGTCCGCGCAGCCCGGTGAGGTCGAGCGCTCTCTCGAGGACATCCGGCGCTGCATGAGCACCGTGGCCGGCTGACTCTGTCAGCGCTCGCCCCCGACATCGGGCACGCCGACCGCGCTCGACGCCACAGCGGTCAACCAACCGAGACACCCGTTCCTCCGGGGTGGACAGCAGATCCCGCGTCCACCAACTGGGCAGATCGCCAGCCCGCTGCTCATTGCAGCACCGTCCCCATCGACCCAGTCCAGCCGGCTGACTTCGCCGGCTGGCCCCACGACCACGACTCGAACGGATCTGTCATGGCACAGCCCGCCCCTGCTCCGACCGCGCCCGCCAGCGGCACCACCGTGGACACCGCCCGCCTGACAGTCGGACTGCTAGGCGGCACCGGCCCCCAGGGCCGCGGATTGGCAGTCCGGCTCGCCGCGATCGGTCAGCGGGTGCTGCTCGGCTCCCGTGATGCTGATCGTGCGATCGAGGTGGCCGACGACACGGCGTCGCGAGGCCGGTCGATGGCGCCCGGAGCCGATGTGTCCGTGAGCGGTGGCTCGAACGCGGAGGTCGCCGATGCCGCGGACGTGGTGATCGTTGCCGTTCCCTTCGCGGGGCACGCAGCCACACTGGCTCCGCTGGCGGCTCCGTTGGCCGGCAAGGTGGTCGTGGACTGCGTGGTCCCGATGGGCTTCGACGAGCTCGGCGCCTTCGTGCTCGACGTCCCTGAAGGAAGTGTGACCGAACAGGCCGCCGCCCTCCTGCCGGACAGCCAGGTCGTGGGCGCCTTTCACCACATCTCCGCTGTGCTGCTTCTCGACCAGTCGAAGCCGTCGCTCGACACCGACGTCCTGGTCGTCGGAGACGTGCGGGAGGCGACCGACACCGTTCAGGCCCTGGCCGACCGCCTTCCCGGGATGCGCGGCATCTACGCAGGCCGGCTGCGAAACGCCCGTCAGGTCGAGGCCCTCACCGTCAACCTCGTGTCGATCAACCGCCGGTACAAGGCCCACGCCGGCATCCGAGTCACCGACATCTGAAGTCACCGACCGTGAGTCCCACGTCCACCCCCGTGCCGCCGATGCCGACGGAGTCCGCGCTGCGCCGTGCGCTGGTCCGTGCCGAGCGGGGGGTGAGCCTCGACGCCGTCGAGGCCGAGACGCTGCTGCACGCCCGCGGGCTGGGCGAGGGCGAGCCGCTGGACCGGCTGCT